>JALZDI010000129.1 GCA_030862655.1 Actinomycetota bacterium
GCTCCCGGTCGTGGTGGTCCGCCGCCCGGTGCCGCCCTACCAGGTGCCGACGGTCGACGACGTCGCCGCCGCCCACGCCTGGGTCGCCGGCCGCTGAGCAGCGTCAGCGCTACGGCGACCGCCAGCGCGGACACGTCCACGTGCCGTGCCAGCGCCCGGGCGCGGGCCACGTCGCCGGCATGGACGGGGCGACCGCGCCCGAGCGCGTGCCGGTCCTCGGCGACACCGTGGTAGACGTTCACCCCGCCCAGGCGCACCCCGAGGGCACCGGCGAACGCCGCCTCGACGGGACCGGCGTTCGGGCTCGGGTGACCGGGCGCGTCGCGGCGCCAGGTCGCCAGAGCCTCTCGTGTCGACCCGCCCACCGTGCGTGCCATCAGCGCGGCCAGCGCCGCGGTCAGACGCGCCCCCGCGATGTTGAGCAGGTCGTCGAGCCTGGCCGAGGCCCAGCCGAACCGCGCGTAGCGCGGGCTTAGGTGCCCCACCATCGCGTCCAGGGTGTTCACGGCCCGGTGCACCAGCAGCCCGGGCACACCCAGCACGGCGCCCAGGACCAGTGGGGACACCACGGCGTCGGAGGTGTTCTCCGCCAGCGACTCCACCGTGGCGCGCACGGCGCCGCCCTCGTCGAGACCCGTGGTCTCCCGACCGACCAGGTGGGTGAGGCGTCGTCGTGCCGCGGGGAGGTCCCCGGCGTCGAGGAGCCGCGCGACGGCGGCACCCTCACGGTCGAGGCCGGTGCCTCCGAGCACCGCCCAGGTCGCCACAGCCGTGCACGCCGTCTGCCGCAGGGGGTGTCGGCGTGCGGACCGCTCCAGGGCCGTCGCGGTCACTGCGACGGCTCCCACGAGGACGGCGGTGTAGGCGGCTCCGCGGCCTCTGTCGTCGGCGTACAGCCCTCGTTCGAGCCGTCCGGCGAGGCGTCCGAAGCCGGCGACCGGGTGCCAGCGGCCCGGGTCGGCGAGAACGATGTCGGCGAGGAAACCGAGGCCCAGGCCGACCGCCCGGCCGGTGCTCACCGGTGGCTCACGGGGGGTCACGGTGGCTCACGGTGGCTCACAGGGACGCGGCAAGCGCGCGTCTGTCGCGCACCGCCCGGTCCTGCGCATGAAGGCGCCCGACCAGGCCGGCGAGCACGACGCCGATCGTGGCCCACAGCGCTGTCAGGGTCGCCAGCGACCCGAGCCGGAAGGACCAGAGGGTTGACGCGGGGAACGCGCCCAGCTCGTCCACGGTCGGCAGCAGGGCCGCCGCGACCACGACCACGATGAGGTAGCCGCCGGCGCCGGCGAGCACGGCCGGGTAGCTCCCGCGCCCCCGCCACACCTTCGTCGCCACCACCACGGCTGCGACGGCGGCGACGACGGAGATCAGCAGGAACCCGAAGTACTGCGCGGTGCGTTCCTCGATCGTGGTCGGGCTGCCCACGGCCGGGGGGATGGCGGGGTACTTCAGGAACGGCACGAGGGCGACGGCGACGAACCCGACGAGGCTCACCAGCGCCGTGGACTGGCGCGGGCTGAGGCGACCGATGCGGCCCAGCGCGAAGGCGGCGGCGATGGCCACGAGGCCACCAAGGGCGGTGCCCACCGCGAGCGTGGCGGTCAGCAGGCCGCTGGTCCGCTGGGTGCCGCGGGAGAGCAGCGGCGCCGCGGCCGAGGCGTGCTCGTGGGCATGCCCATCGCCGTTGTCTCGGGCGTGGTCGTGGGCCGCGGCGGGTGCGGCCGCGGCCTCCTCGATGACGACGGCGGTCTCGACGTGCGGCTCACCCACTGTGTAGGCGACGACGAAACCGACGACGCCGGCGAGCAGACCGGCGATGAGACCTCGGACGAGGAACGCGCGCGTGGTCATGGCGCTCAGTGGCAGGGGTAGGCGAGCAGGTGGCGTCCGTCGTGGACGAACTCGTGGATCGCGGTACCTGCAGGGATGGCGACGGCGCCCTGGTCGGTGCTCACGAAGAAGATGACCAGGAGCGAGACGAGCCCGATGAACAGGGCCCACGGAGCCAGCTGGGTGAGAGGGATCGAGGGAGCCTCGGCCTCGGGAAACGCGACAGCGGTCGACTGCGACATGTGTCCTCCTCAGGGATACCTGCGTCCCTGCTCGACGGGGATGGGCGGACACTCGGGTCTGACTTCACCACGCCCGGTCCCCCGGAGGCGGTGTCACAGTAGCGCGACTGTGCCGGACTCCCACCGGCTTCCTCGTGCCCGCCGGTCACCCTAGGGCATCGGCCGGGTGGTGCCGGACGGGGCCCAGCACCTCGGCGAGCCGGTCCAGCAGGAGCCTGGTGGGCGCGGGTGGCCGCACCGCGATCCGCACCCACGTCGGGCCGAGCCCGGGGAAGGTGTCGGCGCGGCGGACCGCGATGCCGGCGTCGCGCAGCGACTCGTGGACGCCGTCGCCGACCTCGGCCAGCACGAAGGAGGTCGCGGACCGGACGTAGGGGACGCCGAGCCCGTCGAGGCCGCCGGAAAGACGGTCGCGCCAGTCGGCGAGCACCAGGGCACGACGCTCGCCCTCCACGGCTGCCTCGGGTGTGGCGCAGGCGGCCATCGCGGCCGCCGCGGGTGCGGAGACCGACCACGGCACCTGCACCGGCCGCAGCGCGTCCACGAGCGTGGGGTCGGCGAGCAGGTAGCCGGCCCGGATGCCCGGCAGCGACCAGTGCTTGGTCAGGCTGCGCACCACCACCAGGCCGGGCCTCCGGTCCGAGGCGAGGGACTCCGGCTCACCGGGTACGGCGTCCATGAAGGCCTCGTCGACCAGGACGAGCCGACCGGGACGGACCAGAGCCTGGATGGTCGCGGCCGGGTGCAGGACCCCGGTCGGGTTGGTGGGGTTGCCGACGACGACCAGGTCGGCGTCGTGGGGGACCTGCTCGACGTCGAGGGCGAACCCGCTCGCGGGGTCGCAGCGGACCTCGGTGACGTCGGCGCCGGTCCGCTGCAGCGCGGCATGCGGCTCGGTGAACTGCGGGTGCACCACGACCGGTCGCCGCCACGGCCGTAGCCGGGCCACCAGGGAGAACGCCTCCGCGGCCCCCGAGGTCGCGAGCACCTCGGCCGGGTCGCGTGCGTGCCGGTGCGCCAGGGCGCGTTCGGCGTTTCCGGCGCTGGGGTAGCGGGCGGCGTCGGCGAGCCCGGCCTGCAGGGCGTCGTCCAGCCAGGCGGGCCGGTCTCCGGTGTACACGTTCACGGCGAAGTCGAGCAGCCCGCCCGTCGCCTCGGCGTCCCCGTGGTGGCGTAGCGGGTCGACGACGGGGTCCGGCGCGACGCGGGAGCGCGCGGGGGCGCCGTGCCAGGGTGTCGCGGCGTGCACTGCGTCGGCGAACCGCTGGGCGAGAGCAGGGTGGCCCGCCCAGTGCGTGTGCAGGTACGACGCGTGCAGAGTGCCGCTGCCGAACCCCGTCGACTCGCCGTCGACCAGCCAGGCGGGGGTGGCGCCGGCTGTTGGATCGGCGACCGTGCGGTGGAACTCGTGCCCGCTCACGACCTCGCCCGCCCGAGTGAGCAGGGTGTCGGCCGCAGCGGTCGCGGTGGGGTAGCGCAGGGTCAGCCGCGGGCCCATGGTCGCGTGCGTGGGAAGTACACCGGCCATCGGGCGTCCGTCGAGAGACTCGGCGAGGTACAGCAGGCCCGCGCACTCCGCGACGGTGGGGAGACCGGCGGCCACCGCGGCCCGGACATCTGCCAGCAGCGGGCCGTTGCCGGACAGCTCCGCCGCATGGGCCTCGGGGAAGCCACCGCCGAGATAGAGCCCGCACACGCCCTTCGGCAGCGTCGGTTCGACGAGGGGGTCGACGGTCACCACGTCGCAGCCGGCGGCGGTCAGCAGCTCCTCGACCTCGGCGTAGCGGAAGGTGAACGCGCGACCGCCTGCCATCGCCACCGTCGGGCGCACCCGCCCGGCGGACGGCGGGCTCGTCACGTGCTCGGCCGGGTCCCACGGGCCGACGGGGAGGTCCGGTGCCCGACGGGCCAGGTCGAGCACCTGGTCGAGGTCGACGTGCTCGGCGACCTGTGCGGCCAGGTGGTCGATCGCCTCGGCCGCCTCGTCGCGCTCGGCCGCCGGGACCAGCCCGAGGTGCCGGGAAGGTACGGCGAAGCGGCTGTCGCGGGGGAGCACGCCCAGCACCGGCAGCCGGACCGCAGCGGCCGCCTCGTCGACGTGCCGCTGCGAGGCGGGGCGGTTGAGGACGACCCCGACGACGTTCACCGCGGGGTCGAACCCGGCCATGCCGTGCACCACGGCCCCGACCGAGCGGGACGACCCGGCGACGTCGACGACGAGCACGACCGGCGTGTCGGTCAGGGTGGCGACGTGCGCGGTGGAGGCGAACCCGTCGCCACCGATGCGGCCGTCGTACAGGCCCATCACGCCTTCGACGACGGCCAGGTCGGCGCCGCGGGCGCCGTGCAGCAGCAGCGGTGCGACCAGGTCCTCGCCGACCAGGTGGGGGTCGAGGTTGCGGCCGGGCCTGCCGGTGGCCAGAGCGTGGTAGCCCGGGTCGATGTAGTCGGGACCCACCTTGTGGCCGCTGACCACGTGGCCCGACCGGGTGAGGGCGGCCATCAGGCCGGTCGCGAGCGTCGTCTTGCCCTGCCCGGTGGCCGGTGCTGCGACGACGAGCCGGGGCAGGCTCACCACTCGATGCCCCGCTGCCCCTTCTGCCCGACGTCCATCGGGTGCCTGACCTTCGTCATCTCGGTGACCAGGTCTGCCGCGCCGACCAACCGGGGATCGGCACGCCGACCGGTCACCACCACGTGCTGTCGGCCGGGACGGGAGCGCAGCGTCTCGACGACGTCGTCGACGTCGACCCAGCCCCACTGCATCGGGTAGGTGAACTCGTCCAGCACGAGCAGGTCATGGGTCTGCGCAGCGATGCGGCGCTTGATCTCCGCCCAGCCCTCCGCGGCCTCGGCGGCGTGGTCCTCGACGTCGCCGGCCTTGCGGGCCCAGGACCAGCCGGCGCCCATCTTGTGCCACTCGAGGGGTCCGCCGGCGCCGGTCTCCCGGTGCATCTCGCCGAGATGCTCGAGGGCGGTCTGCTCGCCGATGTGCCACTTGGCCGACTTCACGAACTGGAAGACGGCCACGCTCCAGCCCTGGTTCCAGGCGCGCAGCGTCAGTCCGAACGCCGCGGTCGACTTCCCCTTGCCATCGCCGGTGTGCACCATCAGCAGCGGCCGGTTGCGACGCTGCCGGGTGGTGAGCCCGTCGTCGGGGACGGTGAGCGGCTGACCCTTCGGCATCAGGCCACCCCCTCGGTCCCGGCCCCCGCGTGCACCGTGCGTCGCACGACGGAGGTGAGCGCGCTCGACTCCACCTCGCCGACCGGCACGTGCTCGGCACGGAGCGCGTCCGCCAGACGGGAGGCCAGTCCCATACGCAGGGCGCCGTCCTCGCAGTCGACGACCACGGACTGGACGCCGTCGGCGGCGATTCCGGCCGCGGCCCGCCGGGACCGGTCGAGCGCGTCGGGTCCCGCGGTCGCACGGCCGTCGGTGACCACGACGAGCAGCGGCCGCCGCCGCGGGTCGCGAACGCGTTCGGCACGAAGCACCCTGGACCCCTCGGCCAGACCCTCGGCCAACGGGGTCCGGCCTCCGACCGGCAGGTCGTCGAGCCGTCGTGCGGCGACGTCGACCGACCGGGTCGGGGGGAGGGTCAGCTCGGCGTCCGTTCCCCGGAAGGTGACCAGCCCGACCTTGTCGCGCCGCTGGTAGGCGTCGAGCAGCAGCGACAGGATCGCGGTCTTCACCTGCGCCATCCGCCGCCGGGCGGCCATGGAGCCGGACGCGTCGACGCAGAACAGCACGAGGTTGGACTCCTGGCCCTGACGGTTCGCCAGCCGCAGGTCGCCGGCCCGGAACCGCAGGCGTCCGGACGTGCGGCCACGCCCGAGCTGGTGCGGGGCGGCCGCGCGGACCGTCTCGGTGAGGTGCAGCGGTCCGCCGTCCCCGTCCGGCCGGCGCGCGC
>JALZDI010000130.1 GCA_030862655.1 Actinomycetota bacterium
GCGGCCGCCCGCGACCTCGCCTCGCGCCTGGCGTGACCCCTACTTGATGGCGCCCATCGACAGGCCTCGCACCAACTGCTTCTGGGCGATCCACCCGGCGATGATGACGGGCACGGAGGCAAGCGTGGCCGCCGCGGACAGCTGGGCCCAGAACAGCCCCTCACTGGTGATGAACCCGACCAGGAAGACGGGCACGGTGCCTGCTCGGGCGGCCGTGAGGTTGACCGCGAAGAAGAACTCGTTCCACGCGAAGATCACGCAGATCAGCGCGGTCGCCGCCAGCCCTGGCGCCACCATCGGCAGCATCACCTCGCGCATCATCTTCGGCAGCGGGGCGCCGTCGACCTCCGCCGCCTCGAGCACCTCCCGCGGGATCTCCAGCAGGAACGACCGCATCATCCAGACCGCGATCGGCAGGTTCATCGCGCCGTAGAGGATGACCATCGTCCAGACGTTGTCGAGCAGCGACAGCTCGCCCGCCACGACGTACAACGGCACGATGACCGCGACCAGCGGGAGCATCTTGGTCGAGATGAAGAAGAACAGCACGTCCTGGGTCTTGCGCACGGGCCGGATCGACAGGGCGTACGCCGCGGGCACGGCCAGCACGAGCACGAGCAGCGTGGACACCACGGTGGCGAACAGCGAGTTCGCCAGGTACGGCAGCACGCCCCGCTCGAAGACGTTGGCGAACTGCTCCAGCGTCGGCGAGAAGACCAGCTTCGGCGGGTCGGTGTAGGCGTCGGCCTCGCTTTTGAACGCGGTGAGCACCATCCACAGCACCGGGAAGAAGAAGCCGATCCCGACCAGCCAGGTGAAGGCGCTGAGCAGGGCGCCGCGGCCGCGACGCGGGCGACGGGCCGGTGCGGTGGCGCTCGGTGCGGGAGCCCTGCGGGTGGGCGTGGCGGTGGCGGTCATCGGGACTCCTCCTGCATGAAGCTCTTGAAGATGACGCGCAGCGCGACGGTGGCGACGAGGATCGTGCCGACCACGACGACCACGCCCATGGCGGCTGCCTGGCCGATGTCGAAACCGAGGAACGCCCGCTGGTAGATGTAGAAGGGCAGGTTGGAGCTCGCCGTCCCCGGCCCGCCCTGGGTCATCATGTAGATGTGGTCGAACGTGTTGACCACGTAGATCGCGCCCAGCAGTACGCCGAGCTCGATGTAGCGCCGCAGGTGCGGCAGCGTGATCTGCCGGAACGTCTGCCAGCCGCTCGCTCCGTCGACCTGCGCCGCCTCCAGCACGTCGCGGCCCTGCGCCTGCAGGCCGGCGAGCACGAGCAGCATCATGAACGGCGTCCACTGCCAGACCAGGGCGGTGATGACCGCGGTGAGCGGGAACTCGGAGACCCAGTCGATGCCCTCCACACCGAACGGCGAGAGGACGAAGTTGATGATCCCGAAGACCGGGTCGAACATCGTCGTCTTCCACAGCAGCGCCCCGGCGACCGGCATCACCAGGAACGGGGTGATCAGCAGCGTGCGTACGACACCGCGGCCGCGGAACGGCCGGTCGAGCAGCACCGCCAACCCGATGCCGAGCAGCATCGCGACCCCGACGCATGCGCCGGTGATCAGCACCGTGTTGAGCGCGGCGTCGCGGAAGACCGCGTCGGAGAACACGTCGACGTAGTTCTGGATGCCGACGAAGTGCTGCGACCCCGGACGCACGAGGTTCCACGACTGCAGCGAGTACCAGACGGTCAGGAGGAACGGCAGCTGGGTGACGATGATCGCGAACACCAGCGCCGGCATCAGCGGCGCCCGCCGCGACCAGCGGCTCTCACGGTCGGCCCGGCGCCGGGCGGCGGCCTGCGGCCCGGCCACGGACGTGTCGAGCGTGGTCATCGCTCCTCCTGGTAGGCCTCGCCGACGGTCTCGGCGTACTGCTGGGACTGGTCGAGCGCCTCCGCCACGCTGACCTGTCCGGCGATCGCGGCGGAGATCTGCTGGCTCACCCGGGTGCCGAGGTCCTGGAACTCGGGGATGCCGACGAACTGGATCCCCTCGTAGGGGACCGGCTTGGCGGTGGGGTCGTCGGGGTCGGCGTTCTCCATCGCCCGCAGGGTCGGCTCGGCGTAGGCCTGCGCGACCTCGCGGTACTGCGGGATCCGGTAGGTCGACAGCCGGCTGCCCGGTGGCACCCGCTCCCACCCGAGCTCTCGCCCGACGAGGCGGATGTAGTCCTTGTCGGTCATCCACGACATGAACCGCCAGGCCGCGTCCTTGTGCTCCGCGGTCTGGGGCATGCCCAGCGACCAGGAGTACAACCAGCCGGACGAGTCGGTCTTCACCACCGGCGCCGCCGCGTAGCCGTTCTTGCCGACGACGGTGCTGTCGGCCGGAGACTCGATGGTGCTCACCATCGACGTCGCGTCGTACCACATCGCCGCCTGGCCCTGGCTGTAGCGGGTGACGCACTCGGAGAACCCACTGGCGGCGGCGCCCGGCTCGCCGTACTTCTGCACGAGGGCGACGTAGAACCTCACCGCCCGGGAAAACTGCGGAGACGTGAGGCGCGCGTTCCAGCCCATGTCGAACCAGCGGCCGCCGAACGTGTTGACGACGGTGTTCAGCGGGGCGAGGTTCTCACCCCAGCCCGGCAGCCCGCGCAGGCAGATGCCGGAGACGTCCTCGGCCGGGTCGTGCAGCTTGGCGGCCAGCCGGGCCACCTGCGGCCAGGTGGGCTGCTCGGGCATCTGCAGGCCGGCCTGGCGGAGCATGTCCTTGCGGTAGACGAGGAACGACGACTCGCCGTAGAACGGCACCGAGTACAGGTCGCCGCGGTAGGACAGCGACTCACGGATCGAGGGGATGATGTCCTGCGGGTCGTAGCCCGGGGTGCGCTCGGCGTACGGCTGCAGGTTGACCAGCCAGCCGTTCCTGGCCCACTGCGGCGTCTCGTAGTTGCTGATCATGACCACGTCGAACTCGCCGCCCTCGGTGGCCACCGACGCGGTGATCTTCGCCCGGGCCTCGTTCTCCGGCAGCGAGACGAACTGCAGGTTGATGTCGGGGTGGTCCGCCTCGAACCTGGACGACAGCGCGACCGCGTCCTCCATCTGCGGGTTGGAGACGATCGCGACCACCAGGTCGGTCTTCTGCCCGCTTCCTCCCAGCGACCCGGCCCCGGCACAGGCCGGGAGCAGGCTCAGCGCCGCGACCGTGAGTAGGGCGGCGCAGCGGCGGGCCGTGATCGTGGGCGTGCTCATGGGCTGCTCTCCTTCGCGTCCATCACGAGTCCGACCTTCCCCCGCGCGCCGCCGTCGGCGGTCTGGTAGGCGAGCGCGGCGTCGGTCAGCCCGAAGCGGTCGGTGACGACGATCTCGGGGTGCAGCGCCCACCGGTCGAGCAGGCGGAGCAGCTCGCCCGCGTGCACGGTGCTGGACACCCACGACCCGAGCAGCGTGAGCTGCCGGTGGATCACCTCGTGGCTGGCGTCGACCGTCAGGTGCGGCCCCTCGCCGACGAGCACGCAGCGTCCCCACCGGGCGGTGTGCCGAACTGCGGTGGACCGGCCGGAGGCGGAGCCTGAGCACTCCACGGCGACCTGCGCCCCGTCGCCGAGCAGGTCCCGCAGCTGGTCGTCCGCGCCCTCGCCGCTCTCGTGTACCGCGCCGACCTCCGTCGCCAGCTTGCGGCGCTCGGCGCTCGGGTCCGTCCCGACCACGTACGGCGAGCCGAGCGCCCGCGCCAGCAGCCCCGCCGCCAGACCCACCGGTCCGAGCCCGGTCACCAGGACCGTGTCCCGGCCGGAGACGCCGGCGCGCCACAGTGCCTCGTAGGCGGTGGCGAAGCCGCAGGCCACGCAGGCGCCGTCGAGGTAGCTCAGCGAGTCGGGCAGCGCCAGCAGGTCACGCTCGTCGGCGACCATCAGGTCGGCGTGCCCGCCGTCGCGCTGCCAGCCGTAGGCCCGGCGCGACGTCGACGTGCAGCTGACCTGGTAGCCGCGCCGGCAGTCGTCACACAGGCCGCAGCCGCTGATGTGGTAGACCACGACGCGGTCACCGGGACGCGCACGCAGGCATCCCGGGCCGACGGCCACGACCTCGCCGCACGGCTCGTGCCCCGCGACGACGTCGCGGTAGGCCTCCGGGCCCGACCCCAGGTGCTCGCGGTAGATCGCGCGCAGGTCGCTGCCGCAGATCGTCGAGGCCCGCGGCCGCAGCAGCACCTGCCCGTGACCGGGCTCCGGGTCGGGCACCACGCGCAGGTCGACACGGCGGTCGCCGGGGAGGAACACGCCGCGCACGTCTACGCCCCGGAGCCCTCGGCCGGCCCGGGCAGCACCTGCACCTTGGTGCCGGCACCCTCCCGGACGAGGTCCAGCGCCTGCGGGAACTGCTCCAGCGGCAGCCCGTGCGACACCAGCGGGTCGACCTCGACGGCGCCTGCGGCCATCAGGTCCAGCGCGGCGCCGAAGCTGTGCAGCACCGCCATCGAGCCGATCACGGTGATCTCGTCGTTGTAGATGCGGAACGGCGACAGGGCGACCCGCGCCTCGGCCGGTGCCACACCGAAGACCATCAGCCGTCCGCCGCGGTGCAGGGCGTCGAAGGCGTCCTCCATGGCCGGTGCGGCCCCGGTGACGTCGGCGGCCGCGTGGAACAGCGCGCCGTCGAGCTCGGCCACCGAGGTGGCGACGCGGGCGGCGCCGAGCTTCTCGGCCAGGGGGAGGCGGGCCGGGTTGCGGTCGACCACCGTGACGGTGGCGCCGCCGCGCACCAGCAGCTGCATGAGCAGCAGGCCCATCGGGCCCGCCCCGACGACGAGCATGGACTCGCCGGGCTCCAGCCCGAGCCGGCGGACGCCGTGCACCGCGCACGACACCGGCTCGACCATCGCGCCCTGCTGCCAGGACATCTGGTCGGGCATCAGGTAGCAGTTGCGGGCGGGTACGGCGACCAGCTCCGCGAACGCCCCGTCGACGGTGTCGCCGGTCGCTCCCCAGTTCGCGCACAGGTTGCCGCGGCCGGCGCGGCACGGCCCGCAGTGCCCGCAGAACAGCGACGGGTCCACCGCCACCCGGTCGCCGACCTGGGTCCCGGTAGCCACCTCGGTGCCCACGGCGACCACCTCGCCGGCGAACTCGTGGCCCGGGACGATCGGGTAGGGCGTCGGCGGGAACTCCCCGTCGGCGATGTGCAGGTCGGTGCCGCAGATACCGCAGGCCCCGACCCGCACGACGACCTCGCCCGCCGCCGGGCTGGGGTCGGGGACCTCCGCCACGCGCACGGCGCCGGGCCGGTCGATGACGGCTGCACGCACTCTTTCCTCCGGGTGGGTTGCGTCGACGTCCAGGGTCGGTATGCTCAAATGAGCAGCACACCTATCGAATGTGCACCATCGAAGCCCCGGACGGGTGCGGCTGTCAAGGGTTCGCCGGCCAGGACCGGCGGGCGACGGAGTGCGAAGGGCGGGTGAGCTGATGGCCGAGCACGTGCGTCCGGCCGAGCTCGTGCTGGCCGCCTCCATCGCGCGTCGGTTCTACGTCGACGGCGTCGCCAAGGTGGACATCGGCGCGGAGTTCGGCATCAGCCGGTTCAAGGTGGCGCGGATTCTCAACGAGGCGCGCGAGCACGGGCTCGTGCGGGTGGACATCCGGCTGCCCGGCCGCATCGACGGGGAGCTGTCGGTGCAGCTGCGCGACGCCCTGGGCCTGGCACGCGCGGTCGTCGTCGACACGCCAGCCGAGCCCGAGGCGTCGCTACGCCAGCACCTCGCCGAGGTGACCGCCGACCTGCTCACCGAGATCGTCGCCGACGGCGACGTGCTCGGCCTGACCTGGAGCCGCACGATCGCCGCCACCAGCGCCGCACTCACCCGGCTCGCACCGTGCACGGTGGTCCAGCTCGCCGGCACCCTGGCCCACCCCGAGCGCGACGCCGGGACCGTCGAGCTCTGCCGCCGCGCCGCCGCGGTCGGCGGCGGACGGGCGTA
>JALZDI010000465.1 GCA_030862655.1 Actinomycetota bacterium
TCGCCGAGGGTGACGGTCTTCCCGACGCCGCGCGGGCCGACCAGGACGACGGGTCGCGGGGTGCGTCCGTCGTAGGCTGCCACCTGGAGCGCCTCGCGAGTGCCGTCGAGGACGTCGGTGCGGCCGGCGAAGACGACCGGTGGTTGGTTGAAGCCGGGCCGGTACGGGTTGGGCATGCGGGTCTCGGCCATCGGCATTCCCTTCGGACTCTTGCGTTGTATAGCAACTATAGCAGAATCACTGGGTTATAGCATTCTATAGCGAGGTGCGGCCTGCGAGCATGTGCTGCCGGGGCGTGTCCGCGCACGGCCGCTCCGGGGGGATGCCGGGGTGCCACGGCTGGAGTAGCGTCGAGACCGACGAAGCCCCCTCGAACGAGGTGATCACGATGGCGCAACCGGACATGTCCACGGTCGGTCCCGGAGCACATCCCGGCCACGCGTCGGAGCACGCGGAGGTCGAGCGCCGGCACGTGCAGGACCACGCCGACGTCTCCCGCAAGCACCTGGCCGCGCACGAGAGCCTGTGCAACCGGCACGGGGAGGAGCACGCCGCGCTGGCCGACCGGCACGTCGCCGAGCACGAGAAGATGACCGACGCCGATTCCAAGCGCAAGATGATGCTGAGCAGCCGGCACGCTGCCGAGCACACCTGGATGGAGGTGCGGCACGCCTCGCAGCTGGCGTTCATGGAGATGCGGCATGCGGGGAAGCGGCTGATGATGGACCAGCGGCACGCCCGCGAGCTCATCGGCCAGGAGCGCCGGCACGCCTCAGAGGAGCGGAAGGTGTCGCACTCCTCCTGAGCGGAGGGTCCTCTACGGCAGGATGCGGCGCAGCTGGCGCAGCGCCGCATCCGCCTGCAGCGGCGCGTCGCGCCTCGGTGAAGGTCGTCGGCCACGAGGCGATCGCGTCCACGGCATCGCGCATGAGGTTGGCGGCGGCCTGGTGCTTGCTTCGTCAGCCGCTGAGCGCCTCCGGCGGCACCGCCGCGCGGAACACCACACCGCCGCCCGCAAGATCCACTGCTCCCGCGGCAGCCGGGACGAACGCGGACTCGTCCGGCTCGAGCTCGATCGAAACATCGTCGTGGAAGAGTGAGACCGCGCCTGCGACGCAGAACAGCACCTGCGGGCATGGGCTGGGCGGCTCGACGCGATGACCGACTCCGACGTCGAGTCGGGACAGCTCGAAGTTCGGCACTGCCGTGCGGTAGGCGACCTCGTCCTCACCGGTGGCCGTGCCGATGACGACGGCCGTGGGGCCCGCGCTGTGGTCCAGCACCCGCTGCAGCTCCGGCACGTCGACGTGCTTGGGGGTCAGCCCACCGCGCAGCACGTTGTCGGAGTTGGCCATGATCTCCACCCCGAAACCGCCGAGGTAGGCGTGCAGGTTGCCCGACGGCAGGTAGATCGCCTCTCAGGGCTCCAGCCGCAGCCGGTTGAGCAGCAGCGCCGCGACCACGCCGGGGTCCTCGTCCGTTTCGTTGCGTGCCCGCCCGAAATGTCGTTTCCTGAGGGTACCCTTCAGCGCGCCCTTCGGGAGAGTCACGGATGCCCCTGCGAGTCCCCGCGACCCAGACTCGCCACCTGCTCAGCCACTTCAGCTACGGGGTCACGCCTGCCCTGGTGAAGCAGGCCGAGGCCCGCGGCGGCGGCCGCGCCTGGCTGGAGTGGCAGATGACCCCGCGCGATCGGCGACTCCTACGCCGCCGGCCTGGACTCCTGGTTCCCCTACCTCGCCTACACCCCCGGCAAGCTGTGGCAGGCGGACCTGACCGGCGCCCGCTCCTCCTGGCAGGAGTCGACACAGTGGTGCTCGGCGTACCGGTCGAGGAACTCGACGTCCTCAGCGGGGAGACTCACGTCGGTAGTAACGCTCTTCGCGCATCCGACACCCGGTCAAACGCGCTTGAGCCGGCCCCACAGATGCGGCTGCAGCGGCTGGCCCACGGCGGACATGTCGTAGGCGTACATCAGGTCGCCGTCGACGAGGCCGTACAGCCGGTGGCCGGCGTTGTACTCCTTGGCGCTCTCCGTGCGGACCACCGCGTCGGTCCGGAGCTCGACCTTGGCGCCGTCGACCGCGCCGTACCAAATCTCGGCGATGCCGGTCGGGTGCGTCAGCACCAGCTCGAGCTGGTTGTCGGGGCGGGGGCGGAGG
>JALZDI010000466.1 GCA_030862655.1 Actinomycetota bacterium
CACCCGCTCGTCGGACCACTCGCGGGCGATCTTCAGGCACCACTTGGCGGCACCGGCGCAGATCGCGGGCAGCGACAGGCGACCGTAGTTGAGGGTGGTGAGCGCGATCTTGAGTCCCTGGCCCTCCTTGCCGAGGCGGTTCTCGGCGGGCACCCGCACCTGGTGGAAGCGTGTCACGCCGTTCTCGATGCCCTTCAGGCCCATGAACCGGTTGCGGTTCTCGACCGTGATGCCCTCGGAGCGGGCGTCGACGATGAACGCGGTGATGCCGCCCTTGTGCCCCTCGCTCCGGGGCACGGCGGCCATCACCACGAGCAGCTCGGCGATGACTCCGTTGGTGGTCCACAGCTTCACACCGTCGAGCAGGTAGGCCGACCCGTCGTCGGTCGGGCTCGCCGTCGTGCCGAGGCGCGCGGGGTCGGACCCCACGTCGGGCTCGGTGAGCAGGAACGCCGAGATCGCGCCCTGCGCGCAGCGCGGCAGGAACTCCGCCTTCTGCTGCTCGGTGCCGAACATCTTCACCGGCTCGGGCACGCCGATGGACTGGTGCGCCGACAGCAGCGTGCTGATGCTCGGGTGCACGGAGCCGGCCAGCGCCAGCGCCCTGCTGTAGTAGGACGTGGACAGGGCCAGGCCGCCGTACTCGGCGGGGATCTTCATGCCGAAGGCGCCGAGCGCGTTGAAGCCGGCGATGTAGTCGTCGGGGATGCGGTCCTCGCGCTCGATGCGGGCGCCGTCGAGGGTCTCGCAGTAGGCGTGCAGGTCGGCGAGGAACTTCTCCCCGCGCTCGACGTCCTCGGCGTCCTGCTGCGGGTGGGGGTGGATCAGGGAGAGGTCGAAGCGTCCGAGGTAGAGCTCCTTGGCGAAGCTCGGGCGGGTCCACTCGGTCTCGCGCGCGGCCTCGGCGATCTCTCGCGCCTGCTGTTCGGTCACCTCGGTTGCCACGTTGCCACCCTCTTCTCGCTCGCGGGCTCGTTCCTACCTGACAGTGTTACCGAGACGTAGGTGCCGAGGGAAGGGAGGGTCAGTCCAGCCGCGCGCCCCAGGTGTGGGTGACCGACCGACCAGGCTCGAGCCGCAGCACGTCGGTGCCGCTGCGGAACGCGTCGGGGGGCGCGGTCATCGGCTCGACGCCCAGGCCGGCGCGGGAGCGGCCGGGCCCGAGTGGGTCGGCGGTGAAGATCTCCAGGTACGGGTAGGTCCGGTCGACCCACAGGCTCGCGGTGCGCCCGTCGACACCGGTCAGCGCCAGCCAGGCCCGACCCTGCCCGTCCCGGGGCAGGTCGCCGAACGCGTAGTCGACGGCCAGGTCGCCGAGCGGGCGCGGCTCGGCGAAGTCGTACGGCGTGCCCGCGACCGCCACGTCACCCGTCGGCAGCTGGCGCTGGTCGTCGGTGTCGACCCGGAAGCCGGCCTGGAACCGCAGCGTCGCCGCGTCGATCGGCCCGGAGCCGGGGGAGAGGTAGGGGTGCTGGCCGCTGGCGTAGGGACAGGCCGTCGCGCCCACGTTGGTGGCGGTGGTGGTCACGGTGAGGCCCGCCTCGTCCAGCGCGTAGTCGACCTCGACGTCGAGCGTGAACGGGTAGCCGGTCAGCGGGTGCAGCCGGATGGCCATCGCGACCCGGTCGGCGGTGTGGCGCACCGCCCGCCACGACCGCCACATCAGGAACCCGTGCAGGGCGTTGGACTTGTCCGGCTCGGTGAGCGCGACCTGGTGCTCGGTGCCGTCGAACTCGTAGCGGCCGTCGCCGAGCCGGTTCGGCCACGGCACCAGCGGGGCACCGTGGGCGCCGTCGCAGATCGCGTCGACGTCGTAGGGGTGCAGCACGTCGCGGTCGCCGACACGGTAGCTGCGCACGCCGCCGCCGACCTCGACAACGGTGGCGCGCTGGTCGCCGTACCCGATCTCGAACTGCTCTCCCGACGGCGGCGGCGCCGTGGCCCTGTCGCTGCTCGGCTCAGCCATGGCCCGACCCTAGACGGCCGGCCTGGGCGACCATGGGGGTGTGACGCGGATACCGAGCAGCATGCGCGCGTGGGTGGTCGACCGGCCCGGCCCGGTGGGCGGGCCGGGCACGGGACCGCTGGAGCCGGTCGAGCGCCCGGTGCCGCAGCCGGGCGGCGGGGAGGTGCTGGTGCGGGAGCGCACCTGCGCGG
>JALZDI010000467.1 GCA_030862655.1 Actinomycetota bacterium
GCCCCCGGGCTCCGGTACGGTCGCCGCGCTGGACCAGGGCGTGCACGCGATCGGCAAGAAGCTGGTCGAGGAGGCCGCGGAGTCCTGGATGGCCGCCGAGCACGAGGGGAAGGACCGCACGGCCGAGGAGCTGAGCCAGCTGCTCTACCACGCGCAGGTGCTGATGCTGGCCAGCGGCGTGACCCTCGACGACGTCTACGCCCACCTGTGACCTCCTCACACGTGACCGCCCACCCATGACCGGCCGGGAGCCGACCTCGATGCTCAAGATCGCCGTGCCCAACAAGGGCTCCCTCTCCGACGCCGCCCAGCAGATGCTGTCCGAGGCGGGGTACCGGCAGCGCAACGGCCGCGAGCTGGTGCTGGAGGACCCCGACAACGGGGTGGAGTTCTTCTACCTGCGCCCACGCGACATCGCCGTGTACGTCGGCGAGGGGACCCTCGACGTCGGGCTGACCGGCCGGGACCTGCTGCTCGACTCCCACGCGCCCGCGCGCGAGGTGCTGCCGCTGGGGTTCGGGGAGTCACGGTTCCGCTTCGCCGCCGCACCCGGCACCGTGACCGACCGCGCCTCCCTGGAGGGCGCCCGGATCGCCACGTCGTACCCCGGCATCGTCGGCCGGTTCCTGGAACAGCACGGCATCTCCGCACACGTGGTCCGGCTCGACGGCGCGGTGGAGTCGGCGGTGCGGCTCGGCGTCGCCGACGTGATCGCCGACGTGGTCTCCACCGGCACCACGCTGCGGCAGGCCGGCCTGGAGATTGTCGGCGACGTGATCCTGGAGTCCGAGGCCGTGCTGATCTCGCGGGAACGCGCCGCCGAGCCCGCCGGCATGGACGTGTTCATGCGTCGGCTGCAGGGCGTGATCGTGGCCAGGACCTACGTGCTGATGGACTACGACATCCGCGTCGAGGACGCGGAGGCGGCGGTGAAGCTGACCCCCGGCTTCGAGTCGCCCACCGTGTCCCCGCTGCACCGCGAGGGCTGGGTCGCGGTGCGCTCGATGGTGCCGCGCGAGCAGGCGCACAAGCTGATGGACGACCTGTGGGGTCTGGGCGCCCGCGCCATCCTGGTGACGGACATTCACGCGTGTCGGCTGTGAGCCGGGACGTGAGCGCGAACCGACCGCCCGCCTCGACGCCGGCCGCGCCGGCGCTCCCGTGGCGCTACCGGCCGCTCGGGATCCGGCTGATGGCGGCCGCGATGGGCACGCTGATGGTCGGCGCGCTCGCGGTCTTCTGGATCGCGCTGCCGGGCTCCGTGCGCGGCCAGTTCTCGATCGAGCAGCGCATCACGCTCGTGCTCATCTTCGCCGCCATGCTCGCCTTCATGTACGGCATCGCCCGCTGCTCCCTGCGAGCCGACGAACGGGGGCTGCGGGTGGTCAACGTGTACAAGGTGCGCCGCCTGGAGTGGGCACAGGTCGTGCACGTGCGGCTGCAGCCCGGCGACCCGTGGGCGGTGCTGGACGTGGACGACGGCACCACGGTCAAGGCGATGGCGATCCAGGGCTCCGACGGTCGCCGCGCCCGCCGTGCGACCGAACAGCTGCGCCGGCTGGTCGACGAGCACTCCCGCACCCCGCGCGACGACTGACCGGCTAGCGTCACGGCTATGGCACGGGCCCGGTCGCAGGCAAAGTCCACGGCACAGTTCACCGCGGAGTCGGAAGCCTCCGGCGAGTTCGTCCGGCAGCCGAACCGGTTCACCGCTCGGGTCACCGCCGACGGATCGTCGGGCTGGCCGGCGGACCCGGGACGCTACCGGCTCGTCTGGTGCCGTGCCTGCCCGTGGTCACACCGGGCCCGCATCGTGCTCGGGCTGCTGGGTCTGGAGGATGCGATCTCGGTCGGCACGGTCGACCCGATCCGCGACGAACGGGGCTGGCGGTTCGGTCTCGACCCCGGCGGGCACGACCCGGTGCTGGGCATCGAGTACCTGTCCGACGCCTACCTGGCCACCGACCCGGCGTACACCGGGCGGGTCACCGTGCCCGCCCTCGTCGACGTGCCCAGCGGCACGGTCGTCAGCAACGACTACCCGCAGATCACGCTCGACCTGTCCACCCAGTGGCACCTGCACCACCGGCCCGGCGCACCCGACCTCTACCCCGAGGACCTGCGCGAGGAGATCGACGCCGTCAACGACCTGGTGT
>JALZDI010000468.1 GCA_030862655.1 Actinomycetota bacterium
CGAGGCCGGTGACGCCACGAACCGCCGGGGGCTCGCCGTTGCGTCCGCCGGTGGGTGCGCGCTCGCGGACGTCCGCGGGGACCGTGGCGCTGCGTCCGCCGAGGCGTGCGCAGTACCGCTCGGTACGGCGGCCGTTGGGGGAGCCGGAGCGCGGGTCAGCCGGAGGCGAGCGGCTGCAGGCCGTAGGTGATGCCGCCCTCGGCGCCGTCGTCCGCCGTACGCGCGACGTCGGGGGAGCGGTCGAACTCCTCCCAGGCGAGCAGCCGGCTGAGGTGGCGCTCGGCAAGCGGCACCAGGTCGGCGACCGTGACCGGGCGTCCGACCTCTGCGCTGAGCGTGGTCACCCCGGCGTCGGCGATGCCGCAGGGCACGATCCGGTCGAACCACGCCAGGTCGCAGTCGGCGTTGAGCGCGAAGCCGTGCATGGTGGTGCCCCGGGAGACGCGTACGCCGATCGCGCCGACCTTGCGCTCGGGCCGGGTGCCGTCCGTGGGCAGCCAGACGCCGCTGCGGCCCTTGACCCGGCCGGCGGTGACGCCGACGTCGGCGCAGATGCCGATCATCGCCTCCTCGAGGCGGCGGACGTAGTCGACGACGTAGACGTGGCCGGGCAGCCGGCAGATGGGGTAGCCGACGAGCTGCCCGGGACCGTGCCAGGTGATCTTGCCACCGCGGTCGACATCGACGACCGGGGTGCCGTCGACCGGCCGCTCCTGCGGCTCGGTGCGCTTGCCGGCGGTGTAGACCGGGGTGTGCTCGAGCAGCAGCACCGTGTCGGGGCGGGCGCCTGCGACCACCTCGGCATGCACCGCACGCTGCTGCTCCCAGGCGGCCTCGTAGCCGACGGCGTCGGCGCCGAGGCCGAGGTGCACGAACATCGGGGCGGTCACTGCGCCAGACTACCTTCCGGTGCTCAGGGGCTGACGCGGCGAGAACGAGGAGGGGCATGAGCCGTTCAGGGAGCGGGCTGGACCTGGCCGCGGACCGCCGCCGATGGTGGCTGTGGCCGCTGGTGGTCGCCCTGCTGTGGGTGCTCGTGGGCGGGCCGCTGGGCTCGTTCGCGGGACGGCTGAGCGAGGTCCAGACCAACGACAACGCCGCCTTCCTGCCCGCCAGCGCCGAGTCGACCGCGGTGATGCGGTGGCAGCAGCGGTTCACCGAGCAGGACGTGCTGCCCGCGGTCGTGGTCTACGAGGACCGCTCGGGGCTCGCCCGCGCCGCCCAGTCCGCCGTGCGTGCCGACCTGCAGGCGGTTGCCGGGCTGGACCGGGTGCTGCAGGTGTCGCCGCCCGTCCCGAGCAGCGACGGGGAGGCGGTCCAGGCGGTCGTCGCCGTCGACGCCTCGGGCGGCAACGAGATCGGACCGGTCGTCGACCGGATCCGGGCGCAGCTGTCGGACTCCTCGGTCGAGGGACAGGTGTACGTCACCGGGCCGGCCGGGACGCTCGCCGACTTCGTCGAGGCGTTCGGCGCGATCGACGGGCTGCTGCTGATGGTCGCCCTGGCCGTGGTGCTGCTCATCCTGCTGGTGGTCTACCGCAGCCCGGTCCTCCCGCTGCTGGTGCTGTTCTCGTCGCTCTTGGCGCTGGGCGTGTCCTCGGCGGTCATCTACGCGCTCGCCGACAGCGGCGTGATCGACCTCAGCGGTCAGAGCCAGGGGATCCTGTTCGTGCTGGTGGTGGGCGCGTCCACCGACTATGCGCTGCTGCTGGTGTCGCGGTTCCGGGAGGAGCTGCGCGAGCACCGGTCGCGGGTCGTGGCGATGCGCCGCGCCTACCGCGGCGTCGTCGAGCCGATCGTGGCGTCGGGGTTCACCGTGATCCTGGGGCTGCTGTGCCTGCTGCTGTCCGACCTGTCCTCCAACCAGGGGCTGGGGCCGGTCGGCGCGCTGGGCATCGCCGGCGCGATGCTCTCGGCCCTGACCTTCCTGCCCGCGGCGCTGGTGCTGCTCGGGCGTGCGGCGTACTGGCCGTTTCGCCCGGCGCTCGGTTCGGAGCACCCGGAGGTGCGTGGGGTATGGGGCCGGGTGTCCGGCCTGGTGGGGCGCCGGCCGCGGATGACCTGGGTGCTGACGTTCGTGGGGCTGGCGGCGGCGGTGGCCTTCGTGCCGACGTTCGAGGACGAGGGAACCGCGCAGAGCGAGGTCTTCCTGACC
>JALZDI010000469.1:0-1570 GCA_030862655.1 Actinomycetota bacterium
GGCCGGGCCGAGGGTTCCGCCGGCACCTGTGGGCGCTGCCGAACGGTCCGGAGGACCTCGGCGCCTGCCCCGAGCAGGGACGGGTGTGGTCGCTGACCGAGTGGCCCGGCCACCGCGTGGTGTTCTCCCTGTGCACCGGGAACTGGAGCGGACCGGCCTGACCCCGCGTCGCCGGTGAGCCCAGCAATCTCAGCCCAGAAATCTCAGCCCAGAAATCTCAGCCCAGAAATCTCAGCCCAGCGAACTCAGCCCAGCACCTCGTCCACGAAGCACCACCGCCACGCCTCGCCGCTCTCGAAGCTGCGGATCACCGGGTGCCGGGTGTGCGTGAAGTGCCGGCTGGCGTGGCGCCCAGGGGACGAGTCGCAGCAGCCGACGTGGCCGCACTCCAGGCACAGCCGCAGGTGGACCCAGGTCAAGCCCTCCGCCAGGCATTCCTCGCAGCCGTTCGGCGTGCGCGCCGGCGGGATCCGCGTGGACGCGCGCAGGTGCCGGCACCTGCCGGGGCCGTGCCGTGCGCGCAGCTCATCGCCACGGTCCTCGAGATCTTCACCGAGGAGCCGGTCCAGTGTCGTCTCCTCGATGTCGAGCGTGGCCAGCACCCGCTCGAGAACCTCGTGCGGAACGCCGCCCCTCCGGCGTACCGCCAGCACCTCGGCACGCTCGGCGCGCAGCATCTCGACGCGCAGCCGGGCATAGGCCTCGCTGGGCGTCTCGTCCTCGCTGCCGAGCCGCTCCCACACGGCGTTGGCGCGGTCGAGGCTGCGGGTGCGCAGCCGCGCCACCACCTCGTCGGGATCCTCCGCGCTGACCAGCTCGTCCAGGCGCCGCAGCCCCGCGGTGGCCGCCCGCTGGTACGTCGCCGCCTCCGCCAGCGCGTCCTCGCGCGGGTCGGGGCCGGCGAGCCCGAGCCGGCGCACCACGTACGGCAGCGTCGCGCCCTGCAGCAGCAGCGTGCCCCCGACCACCACGAGCGCGATCAGCACCAGCACCTCCCGGTGCGGGGTGTCGGCCGGCAGCACGAACACGGCGGCCAGCGTGACCACGCCGCGCATGCCGGCCCACGAGATCACCGCCGACTCGGCCCAGCGCGGGACCCGGTCCGGCACCGACGGCCCCGGCAGCACGCCGCGCAGGAACGTCGCCGGGAACACCCACAGCGCGCGCAGCAGCAGCACCGCGACGAGCACCGCGAGCGAGGCAGCCACCACCTGCCCGCGCGGCAGCACGTTGGCGCTCAGCTGCGCCAGGATCTGTTCCACCTGCAGCCCGATCAGCAGGAACACGGTGTTCTCCAGGACGAACGAGATCGTCGCCCAGTTGGTGCGCTCGAAGATCCGCGACGACGCCGACTGCAGCCGCGGCGAGAGGTGGCCGAGCAGCAGGCCGGTGACGACCAGCGCCAGCACTCCGCTGGAGTGGATCTGCTCGGCCAGCAGGTACGACGCGAACGGCGTGACCAGCGACACCGACGTGTCGGTCAGCGGGTCGTGGATGTGCCGGCGGACCCGGCCGACCACCACCGCCACGAGCACTCCCACCAGCGCCCCGCCTCCGACCGCGAGCACGA
>JALZDI010000469.1:1580-2155 GCA_030862655.1 Actinomycetota bacterium
CCGCGCGACGGCGGTCGCCGCGACCGCGTCAGGCGGGGAGACCACCGCGCCCAGCGCGAGTGCTGCGGCGAGCGGGACGGGGAGCATCAACCACACCAGCAGCCCGACGCCGAGCGTGGTGAAGACCACCAGGCCCACCGACAGCAGGCCGATGGGGCGCAGGTTGTGCCGGAAGTCGATCAGGGAGGTGCGGATGGCGGCGGCGTACAGCAGCGGAGGCAGCAGGCCGACGAGCACCAGCTCGGCGGTGAGCTCGACCTGCGGCAGGAAGGGCAGGAAGGACGCGACCGCACCGACGACGGTGAGGATCAGCGGCGCGGGCAGCCCGAACCGGCGGGCCAGCGCGCCCACGGCCGTCACCACGCCCACCAACACGACAAGGGTCAGCGCGAGGTGCACGGGTGCCAGTCTGTCAGCCGTCGTAGGGTGGCCGTATGGCTGGCGTACTCGACGAGAAGCAGATCCAGGAAGCGCTGACCGAGCGCCCGGACTGGGAGTACCGCGACGGTGCTCTGACCCGGCAGGTGAAGGCAGCGAACTTCCTCGGCGGCATCCGGCTGGTCGACGAGGTCGCG
>JALZDI010000131.1 GCA_030862655.1 Actinomycetota bacterium
GAGGGGGGCCGGCCCGGCGCGGTCCGACCGGGCGGCCGATCGCCAGCCACGCCACCGCCCCGAAGACCGGGACCAGCACGATCAGCACCGCCCACGCCCACCGGGGCAGCGTGCGGACGAGGTCCGCCCGCGCCTGGGCGACCTGCACGAGGCAGAAGATCGCCAGCACGAGAGGGACGATCACCACGAGCGCCTTGAGCATCACCAACTCCTCCGGCACCCAGCCTATGCCGCGACACCAGCGCCGTCCGGCGATGATGGTCACATGAGCATCACGACCGTCGCCGACGTCGAGGCGGCCGCGGCCCGGATCGCCGGTGCGGTCGTGCGCACCCCGCTGCTGCGGGCCGGGTGGGGCGACCCCCGCCGCCCGCTGTTCCTCAAACCGGAGTCGCTGCAGCCCACCGGCGCCTTCAAGCTGCGCGGGGCGACCAACGCGGTGCGCCTGCTCGACGATGCGGCCCGGCGCGCCGGCGTGGTCACCCACTCGTCCGGCAACCATGCCCAAGCGCTGGCCTGGGCGGCCCGTGCGGCCGGCGCGCGTGCGGTCATCGTGATGCCCGACGACGCGCCCGCGGTCAAGATCGAGGCGACCCGCGCGCTCGGCGCCGAGGTGGTGCTGGTTCCGGTCGCCGAGCGCGAGTCGGCCGCCGAGGAGGTACGACGGGCGCGCGGCGCGACGCTGGTCCCGCCCTACGACGACGCCGCGGTCATCGCGGGGCAGGGCACCGTCGGTCTCGAGATCGCCGACGACCTGCCCGAGGTGGGCACCGTGCTCGTCCCGGTCAGCGGCGGTGGCCTGATCTCCGGGATCGCCGCCGCGGTGAAGGCCCGCAGCCCCCGCGCCCGCGTGGTCGGCGTGGAGCCGGAGCTCGCGGGCGACCTGGCCGAGGGCTTCGCGGTCGGCCGCCGTACCCGCTGGACGCCAGAGCGCACCGGTCGCACGGTCGCCGACGGGCTGCGGGTGACGTGCGTCGGTGAGCTGCCGTGGGAGCACATCTCGGTGCTGGTCGACGACGTCGTCACCGTCACCGAGGACGCCCTCCTCAACGCGATGCGGCGGCTAGCGTTCGGCTCGCGGCTGGTGGCCGAGCCCAGCGGCGCTGCGGCCACCGCCGCCTACCTGAC
The DNA here is from genome assembly GCA_030862655.1 of Actinomycetota bacterium. The sequence continues at coordinate 1,129 of JALZDI010000131.1, forward strand.
CCGGGGGGACATGCTGCCAGCCGGCCCGGTCGTCGCGGTGGTCTCCGGCGGCAACGTGCAGCCCGACCTGCTGGCCCGGGTGCTCCAGGACCACCCTAGGCTGAACGGCGTCCCCGCCTAGCGATTGGTGACCCGTGAAGCCCTTTGCCCTCTACACGCTGGCCCGCCTGCTCATGTTCGTGGCGGCGTGGGGTCTGGTGTGGCTGGTGGCCTCGATCTGGCTGGAGTGGAGCGCGGTCACCGCGCTGTGGACCGCGCTGTTCGCGATGGTCATCTCGTCGGTGGCGTCGCTGGCCCTGCTGCGCGGCCTGCGCGACCAGCTCGCCACCCGGGTCGAGGACCGCGCCGACAGCATCCGGCGGCGCTACGAGGAGGCCAAGACCAAGGAGGACGCGGACGGTGGGTGACCCCGGCTGTCGCGACGTCGACCGCTGCCGGCCGGACGCGCGCGCCTGGGTCGACGAGGCGATCCGCCGGGTCGACGCCGACGCCAACCGCAGCGCCGACACCCACCTGCATGTGTTCCCCCTGCCGGGAGCGTGGGGTATCGACCTCTACCTCAAGGACGAGTCGGTGCACCCCACCGGCAGCCTCAAGCACCGGCTGGCCCGGTCGCTGTTCCTGTACGGCCTGTGCAACGGCTGGATCCGGGAGGGTACGACGGTGATCGAGGCGTCGTCGGGCTCCACCGCGGTCAGCGAGGCGTACTTCGCCCGGCTGCTCGGCCTGCCGTTCGTCGCGGTGATGCCGCGGTCGACCAGCCAGGAGAAGATCGACCTGATCGAGTTCCACGGCGGGCGGATCCACCTGGTCGACGACCCGTACGCGATCTACGACGAGTCGCGGCGGCTGGCCGCCGAGTGTGATGGGCACTTCATGGACCAGTTCACCTACGCGGAGCGGGCCACCGACTGGCGGGGCAACAACAACATCGCGGAGTCGATCTTCACCCAGATGCGCCGCGAGGCGCACCCGGTGCCCGACTGGGTGGTGGTCGGCGCCGGCACCGGGGGCACCAGCGCGACCATCGGCCGCTACGTGCGTTACCAGCGGCTGGGGACGCAGGTGTGTGTCGTAGACCCGGAGCACTCCGCGTTCTTTCCCTCCTGGGTCGACGACGACCCCGACGTGCGCACCGGTGTCGGGTCGCGCATCGAGGGCATCGGCCGGCCCCGGGTCGAGCCGTCGTGGGTGCCGACCGTGGTCGACCGGATGGTCAGCGTGCCCGACGCTGCGTCGGTCGCGGCGATGCGCTGGTGCACGCAGGTGACCGGCCGCTGGGTCGGCGCGTCGACCGGCACCAACCTGTGGGGCGCGTTCCGGCTGGTGGCGCAGATGTACGCCGCGGGGCGGCGCGGGAGCGTGGTCACGCTGCTGTGCGACGCGGGCGACCGCTACACCCACACCTACTACGACGACGCCTGGCTCGCCCAGCAGGGTCTCGACGTCACGCCGTACCTGAAGACGCTGCAGGAGTTCGCCGCGACCGGCGCCTGGCACGAGCCGGTGTGACGGTCGCTCAGTCTCTGCGGGAGGTGGCGGGGCATTCGCGCAGTCTCGGCGCGAAGGGGATCGGCCGCGGGTGGGGCATTCGTGCAGTCTCGGTGCGAAGGGGATCGGCCGCGGGTGGGGCATTCGCGCAGTCTCGGCGCGAAGGGGATCGGCCGCGGGTGGGGCATTCGTGCAGTCTCGGCGCGAAGGGGATCGGCCGCGGGTCAGAGCGTCGCGAGGACCAGGCCGGTGGTGAGACCGACGGCGTAGGCCAGCTCGGCCACCCCGGTGTCGCGGAGTACGCCGACCAGGCGGGCACCGGTCGCCCCGGCGCGGACCGGACCCAGCGCCCTCGCCGCGAACGGGACCGAGGCCAGCGCGAGCAGCGCCCACGGCGTCGCAGCCACCGCGACCACGACCGAGGCCGCGTAGGCCAGAAGCACCAGGCCGGCGAACAGCGTCCGCGACCCCGCGTCACCGAGCAGCACCGCCAGCGTCCGCTTGCCCACCTCGCGGTCGCTGGGGATGTCGCGCAGGTTGTTCGCGACCAGGATCGCGCAGGCCAGCGCCCCGACGCCGACGCCGCCGAGCGCGCTCGCGAGCGTCGCGGTCTGTGCCTGCACGTACGTCGTCCCCACCACCGCGACCAGCCCGAAGAACACGAACACGCTGACCTCGCCCAGCCCGCGGTAGCCGTACGGACGCGAGCCACCGGTGTAGAACCAGGCCGCCACGATCGCCACCGCCCCGACGGCCACCAGCCACCACGCGGTCGTCACCGCGAGCACCAGCCCGCACACCGACCCGAGGCCGAAGCAGCCGAACGCCGCCGCCTTGACCGCCCGCGGCGACGCGCCCCCCGACCCCACCAGCCGCAGCGGCCCCACCCGGTCGGCGTCGGTGCCGCGGACGCCGTCGGAGTAGTCGTTGGCGTAGTTGACGCCGACCTGCAGCGACACCGACACCAGCAGCGCCAGCAGCGCCTTCCACCACACGAACGCTTCGACCAGGGCCGCGGCGCCGGTGCCGACCAGCACGGGCGCGACCGCTGCCGGCAGCGTACGGGGCCGGGCGCCCTCGACCCAGTGCCCTGCGGTGGGCTTGGTGGTGGCCACGACCGGCAATTCTGGCAGTGGCCGTAGCCTTGCCGAACGTGGCGTCCCTGCAACCGGTCTCCGGGCCCCCGCGCGCGGTGCTTGCGGCGCTGCGGGACTGGCTGGACGCCGCCGACCCCGCCCCGCTGGTCGTGCGCACGTCGGGCTCGACCGGCGACCCCAAGGACGTGCTGCTCGGCCGCGACGCCATGCTCGCCTCGGCCCGCGCCGCCCTGGACCGGCTCGGCGGGCCCGGGCACTGGCTGCTGGCCCTGCCCGGGCACTACGTCGCGGGCCTGCAGGTGCTGCTGCGCTCGCTGCTCGCCGGCAGCGACCCCGTGCTCCTCGACGAGTACGACGGCCTCGACCGTGCGGTCGCCGCAATCCCTGACGGCCCGCGCTACGTATCCCTCGTACCGACCCAGCTGCAACGGCTGCTGATCGACCACGCCGACGCACTGCGCGCGTTCGACGCGGTGCTGCTCGGCGGGGCGGCCGCGGCCCCGGGGCTGCTGGACCGGGCACGCGCTGCCGAGCTGAGTGTGGTGAGCACCTACGGGATGAGTGAGACCGCCGGCGGCTGCGTGTACGACGGGCGTCCCCTCGACGGGGTGGACGTGTCCGTCGACGACGGCGGCCGCATCCTCATCCGCGGCCCGGTGCTGTTCGACGGCTACGCCGGCCGGCCCGACCTGACCGCGCAGGTCCTGGTCGACGGGACGCTGCACACCCCCGACCTCGGCCACCTCGACGCCGACGGCCGGCTGGTGGTGACCGGCCGGGCCGACGACGTGGTGGTGTCCGGCGGCGTCAACGTCGGCCTGGCCGCGGTCGAGCGGCGGCTCCGCGCCCACCCGGGGGTGCGGGACGCGGCGGTGCTCGGGGTCGACGACCCCGAGTGGGGAGCCCGGGTCGTCGCCTACGTGGTCGCGGCCGACGCCGGCCGCACCGTGGATGCACCGGCGCTGCGGGACTTCGTGGCCGAGCGGCTGCCGCGGACGTGGGCGCCGCGCGAGGTGGTCGCCGTACCCGCGCTGCCGCTGCTCGACAACGGCAAGGTGGACCGGCAGGCGCTGAAGGGAGCGCGATGACGAGCCCGAGGACGAGCCCGCCGACGAGCACGACCTTCGCCGTGCCGCTGCGCACCCGGTTCCGCGGTGTCGAGGTGCGCGAGGGGGTGCTGCTGCGTGGGCGCGCCGGGTGGGGGGAGTTCAGCCCGTTCTGGGACTACGATCCCGCCGAGTGCCTGCCGTGGCTGCGTGCCGCGGTGGAGGCGGCCGAGCACGGCTGGCCGGAGCCGGTGCGCGACCGGGTGCCGGTCAACTGCACGGTGCCGGCGGTCGGCCCCGAGCAGGCGGTGCAGATCGTGCGGGCCTCACACGGCTGCCGCACCGCCAAGGTGAAGGTGGCCGAGGCCGGGCAGACGTTCGCCGACGACCAGGCCCGGCTGGAGGCGGTGCGCGACGCGCTGGGTCCCGCCGGGCGGATCCGCATCGACGTCAACGGCCGCTGGTCGGTCGACGAGGCCGTCGCGCGGATCCAGGCGCTGGGCTGGCTGGACCTGGAGTACGTCGAGCAGCCGTGCGCCACCATCGAGGACCTGGCCGCCGTACGCCGCCGCGTGGACGTTCCCATCGCCGCCGACGAGTCGATCCGCCGCGTCGAGGACCCGCTGCGCGTGGTCGAGCTCGACGCCGCGGACATCGCGGTCCTGAAGGTGCAGCCGCTCGGCGGGGTCCGGGCCTGCCTGGACGTGGCGGCCAAGCTCGACCTGCCGGTCGTGGTGTCCAGCGCGCTCGAGACGTCGGTGGGGCTGGCCGCCGGGGTCGCGCTCGCGGCCGCCCTGCCGTCGCTGCCCTACGACTGCGGTCTGGGCACCGGTGCGCTTCTGGAGACCGACGTGGTCGACCACCCGCTGGTGCCCGTCGACGGTGCGCTGGAGGTACGCCGGCCCGAGCCGGTGCCCGGACGCGGTGAGGCCGACGCGCAGACCCGGCAGCGGTGGGCCGAGCGGCTGGAGGCCGTGCAGGAGCTGATCGGGCAAGATCGGTTCCTGTGAGCCCCTCCACCCTGCTGGCCCGGGCCGTGGTCGACGAGCTGGTCCGCTGCGGCGTGCGCGAGGCCGTGCTCGCCCCGGGGTCGCGCTCGGCGCCGCTGGCGCTGGCGCTGCACGACGCCGACGAGGCCGGGCGGCTGCGGTTGCACG
>JALZDI010000132.1 GCA_030862655.1 Actinomycetota bacterium
CGCCCTGGCGATGCTGCGCGCCAGGTCGAGGCCGGTGGGGTCGTGCTTATCGGACACGGCGCACCTCCCCGTCGAGCACGTCGAAGCGGGCCCCGGACAGCACCGCGGGCACGTCCTCGGCCACCGCGGCGGTGACCAGCACCTGCTCGGCGCCGGCGACCAGCTGGGCCAGCCGGGCCCGCCGCGAGCTGTCGAGCTCGGAGAACACGTCGTCGAGGATCAGCACCGGGTCGTCGCCCTCGGCCCGCAGCAGGTCGAACGAGGCCAGCCGCAGCGCCAGCGCGAACGACCACGACTCGCCCTGGCTGGCGTAGCCCTTGGCCGGTAGCGCACCGATCGAGAGCACCAGGTCGTCGCGGTGCGGGCCCACCAGCGACACCCCGCGGTCGAGCTCGTCGCCGCGGCGGGCGGCCACCTCGGCGAGCAGCGCCTCGGCCAGCACCTCGCGACCGGCGCCGTCGTCGGGCAGCGCGAACGACGCCCTGTAGGCCAGGGCCGCCTCGGTGCGCGCCGTGGCCGGGCTCGGCGCCGGCCCCGGCCCGGCACCGGGAGCACTGGGCCCCTCGGCGACCTCGGCGTAGGCCTTGGCCACGTGCGGGCGCAGCGACTCCACCAGGGCCAGCCGCGCCGCCAGCAGCTCCGCGCCGCTGCGGGCCAGGTGCTCGTCCCAGGCCTCCAGCGTGCGCAGCCGTGACGACCCGCTGTCGCTGCGGCCCGACCGTCGCGCGGCGCCGGCCGACTTCAGCAGCGAGTTGCGCTGTCGCAGCACCCGGTCGTAGTCCTGCCGGACCCCGGCCAGGCGCGGGGCCCGCGCCACCAGCAGGTCGTCGAGGAACCGCCGCCGCTCGGACGGGTCGCCCTTCACCAGGGTCTGGTCGTCGGGGGAGAACAGCACGGTGCGCACCAGCCCGAGCAGCTCACGGGTGCGCGGCAGCGGGGAGCGGTTGAGCCGGGCCCGGTTGGCCTTGCCGGGGCTGATCTCGATCTCGGCCAGCGCCTGCCGGTCGTCGCGCACGGCGGCGAGGCGCACGATCGCGCGCTCGGCTCCCACCCGCACCAGCGGCTGGTCGGCGGGCACCCGGTGCGAACGCAGGTTGGCGACGTAGTCGACGGCCTCGACCAGGTTGGTCTTGCCCTGCCCGTTGGGCCCGACGAAAGCGGTCACACCGGGCTGCAGGGGTACGTCGACCTGCGGGTAGGAACGGAAGTCCAGCAAGGACAGGTGGGAGACGTGCATCGGGTCGGGCCCGTCAGGAGCCCTGGGTCGGCGGGGGGCCGGCCTTGATCGCGTGGCCGCCGAACTGTGCGCGCATCGCCGCCACCGCCTTCATCGCGATCGCGTCGTCTTGACGAGAAGCGAAGCGGGCGAACAGCGCCGAGGCGATGGCGGGGGTGGGTACTGCGTGGTCGATGGCGGCCTCGACGGTCCAGCGACCCTCGCCGGAGTCCTCGGCGTAGCCCGCGACCTGCGACAGGTGCTCGTCGTCGTCGAGCGCAGCGACGAGCAGGTCGAGCAGCCAGGAGCGGATCACCGTGCCCTCGCGCCACGACCGCATCACCTCGGTGACGTTGTCGACCTCGTCGGCGGCCTCGAGCAGCTCCCAGCCCTCGGCGTAGGCCTGCATCAGGGCGTACTCGATGCCGTTGTGGACCATCTTGGCGTAGTGGCCCGCACCGACCTTGCCGGCGTGCACGAACCCGAGCCCGCCGGGCGGCTTCAGGGCGTCGAACGCCGGCTGCACCTTCGCCACGTCGTCGGCGTCGCCGCCGCACATCAGTGCGTAGCCGTTCTCCAGACCCCACACGCCGCCGGAGACGCCGCAGTCGACGAAGCCGACGCCCTGCTCGGCCAGTACGTCGGCGTGCGCCCGGTCGTCGGTCCACCGGGAGTTGCCGCCCTCGACCACCACGTCGCCGCGCTCGAGCAGGTCGGCCAGCTCGGTCACGGTCTGCCGCGTCGGGTCGCCGGACGGGACCATCACCCACACCACCCGCGGCGCCGGCAGCTGCTTGACCAGCTCCTGCAGCGAGCCGACGTCGCTGACGTCGGGGTTGCGGTCGAAGCCCACGACGTTGTGACCGGCGCGGCGCAGCCGCTCGCGCATGTTGCCGCCCATCTTGCCCAGGCCGACCAGGCCGATGTCCATGGTCACTCCCTCCGGGAACGGTTCGCCGTGCGGCGGGCGAAGACGAGCCGGTTCAGCCCTGCAGGCGCACCGGCATCAGCAGGTAGCGGAAGCTGTAGTCGGGGTCGGCCTCGAGGTCGGCGGCGCCGGCGAGCGCGGCCGGCCGGGTCGGCTGGGTGAACGCCAGGTGGGCCACCGCGGAGTCGATGGCGCCGAGCCCGTCGAGCAGGTAGCCGGGGTTGAAGCCGATCGCGACGTCGTCGCCGTCGATCGTGGCCTCCAGTGACTCCGAGGCCTGCGCCTCGTCGCCGCTGCCGGCCTCGAGGGTCACGCTGCCGTCGCTGAACGAGAGCCGCACCGGGGTGTTGCGCTCGGCGACCAGCGAGACGCGCTTGACCGACTCGACCAGCGCCGCGGTGTGCACCCGCGCGACCGTGGTGAACTCGTTGGGGAACAGCGCCCGCACCTTGGGGAACTCGCCGTCGAGCAGGCGGGTGGTGGTGCGTCGCGTGCCGCCGCCGGTGGCGCCCTCGAACCCGATGATGCCTTCGCCGGCGCCGCTGGAGGCCAGCGCGATGGTGACGTCGGTGCCGGCGTTGAGTGCCTTGGCGGTGTCGGCCAGCACCCGCGCGGGCACCAGCGCGTTGGCGCTGATGTCGGGCTGGCCGGGGTTCCACTCCAGTTCGCGCAGGCTGAGCCGGTAGCGGTCGGTGGCCATCAGCGCGATCGAGGAGCCGTCGATCTCCAGGCGTACGCCGGTCAGCACCGGCAGCATGTCGTCGCGACCGGCGGCGGTCACGGCCTGGCTGACCGCGGCGGCGAACGCGTTGCTGGACACGGTGCCGGAGGCGGTGGGCATCTCCGGCAGGCTCGGGTAGTCCTCGACGGGCAGCGTCTGCAGGCTGAACCGCGCGCTGCCGCACGTCAGCGAGACCTTCGCGCCGTCGGTGGTGAGCTCGACCGGCTTGGCCGGGAGGCTGCGGCAGATGTCGGCGAGCAGCCGACCGGAGACCAGCACGCGGCCCTCGTCGGCGACCTCGGCCGGCACCGTCACCCGCGACGAGGTCTCGTAGTCGAAGCCCGACAGCACCAGGCCCTGGTCGGAGGACTCGATCAGCAGCCCGGCCAGCACCGGCACGCTGGGTCGGACCGGGAGGCTGTGCGCGGCCCAGGCGACCGCCTCGGCGAACGGATCGCGCTCAACGCGGAACTTCACGGCTGCTGGCCTCCTCGGTACGGCGGGTGCGACGGGCACGCGGTCCACGCGTGTCGGGGTGCCCTGCTGCGAATCCTCGCACGTGGTCCGGACCACACGCACCGGTGGGCGAGCCGTGCGCCGCCACCAGTCCTGGCGCTCTGGTGACCTGGGTCACCCGCGGCGAATCGGGTTATCCCCAGGGGACCGGGTCGGGAGGAGTTGGAGGGACTCTGCATCCATCCCCGTCTCGTCAGGGGCGTAGCAACGGTGGACGTTGGGGACAACGGGTATCGGTGCAGGTCAGCGCGCGAGTCTGCGTGCACAGGTGGTGTGGAGGCGTGCTCGGCGGCCGGGCTCCGACGGTGGACGGCGTAGTCATTTGTGACTAGGCCGGGTAGCCCGTCCACATCATGTCCCCGGGGATCATCCACAGATCCACAGGAATATCCCCAGGATGTGGGGAAAGGTGACGCCGTTGTAACTCGGGTGCTGCGGGCCTGCCGGCCGGGGCTGGTGGTCACGACTGGCGGGCCTGCTGCTTGATCCGGTTGGTCAGCTCGGTGACCTGGTTGTAGACGCTGCGGCGCTCGGCCATCAGCTGGCGGATCTTGCGTTCGGCGTGCATCACCGTGGTGTGGTCGCGGCCGCCGAACTGCTGGCCGATCTTGGGCAGGCTCAGCTCGGTGAGCTCGCGGCAGAGGTACATCGCGATCTGGCGGGCGGTGACCAGCAACCGGCTGCGGCTCTGGCCGCACAGGTCGTCGATGGACAGGCCGAAGTAGGCCGAGGTCTGCGCGATGATCGCACCGGCGGTGATCTCGGGCTCGGCGCCCTCGGGGATCAGGTCCTTGAGGACGATCTCGGCCAGGGTGAGGTCGACGTCCTGCCGGTTGAGGCTGGCGAACGCGGTGACCCGGATCAGTGCGCCCTCGAGCTCGCGGATGTTGGTCTGGATCTTGCTGGCGATGAACTCCAGCACCTCGGCCGGCGCGGTCAGCCGCTCGGTGGCCGCCTTCTTGCGCAGGATCGCTATCCGGGTCTCGAGGTCCGGCGGCTGCACGTCGGTGATCAGGCCCCACTCGAACCGGTTGCGCAGCCGGTTCTCCAGCGCCTCCAGCCGCTTGGGCGGCCGATCGGAGGTGATCACGATCTGCTTGTTGGCGTTGTGCAGCGTGTTGAACGTGTGGAAGAACTCCTCCTGGGTCTGGATCTTGCCCTCGAGGAACTGGATGTCGTCGATCAGGAGCACGTCGACGTCGCGGTAGCGGCGCTGGAACGAGGCGGCCCGGTCGTCGCGGATGGCGTTGATGAAGTCGTTGGTGAACTCCTCGCTGGAGACGTAGCGCACCCGGGCGCCGGAGAACAGGTTGCGCACGTAGTGGCCGATCGCGTGCAGCATGTGGGTCTTGCCCAGCCCGGACTCGCCGTAGATCAGCAGCGGGTTGTAGGCCCGGCCGGGCGCCTCGGCGACCGCGACGGCCGCGGCGTGCGCGAACCGGTTGGACGAGCCGATGACGAACGAGTCGAAGACGTACTTGGGGTTGAGCCGGGTCTCGGCCACGGTCTGCGCGGGCTTGCCGGCCGAGGGGGTGGGGGGCCCTGCGGGAACCGGGGTGGGCCCGGCGGAGCTGAACGCGGGCGAGGCCAGCTCGGAGGGCGCGGGCGCCGTACCCATCGCGCTGCGCTCGCGCTCCAGACCGGAGATGTCGAGTGAGCGATTTGTCGACATGTCTCCCTGTGGATGTGTGGGGTTTTCTGTGGACGGCTCGCCTGGGCCCATCCCCGAGAGGGCCCCGAAGTCCCCGGCGTCCTCGAGGGCGTCGGCCGGCAAGGTCGCATCGACGGTGACCGCCAGGTGCACGCTGCGACCCAGCGCCTCGCTCAGCGCGTGCTCGAGCCGGGGTCGAAGCCGGCTCTCCAGCTGGGAGCGGGTGAAGTCATCGGGCACCGCGACGATCACCGTGCTCTCGTGCACCGTGACCGGCTTGCTGGCTGTCAGCCAGGCCCGCTGGCTCGCCGGAAGGTCCTCGATCAGCTGCTGCCACAGCGGACCGAGCTCGTCGGTCCCGCCGGCCTCGGAGCCGCTGGAGTCGCTCACGCACTTCTCCCGTTCGCTACGACGCACCCGCGTGGGCACGGCCGAGGGACGGCGGGCCCTGGGCCGTTACCGTCCACAACGTTTTCCACATCTTGTGCAATGTCCCGTCCGAGAGGTATAGGGGCCTTCCGCGAACGGCTTGCCCCGACACCAGGAGAGACGGGGCGTGATCTGACGGGGCGCGAGCCCCAGCCGACTCCGCTGCGGCCGGCTGCGGGCAAACTGGGTTAACCCGGGGCGTCAGACCCCTGTGCGCCAGCACCGAACAGAGCCCCCAAGACTTGTGGATGAGGGCGTGACGCTAACAAGGCCGTGAACCCGCGGGCAAGCCGTCGTCCACAGGGTCTCGGCCGCTCGTGCCGCGGGCGCCGCCGCCACCGTCCACAGGTCGGTTTGACCGGGTCATGCGGGCCCCCGTACCGTTGGGCGGTCGAGTGTCTCGACGGGTGCCGCATGTCCACGGACGTCCTGCCGCGGGTGGGCGGTGACCGTC
>JALZDI010000470.1 GCA_030862655.1 Actinomycetota bacterium
GCGGTCGGCACCGCCGTCGGCGCGCGACGCGCTTCGGGAGGGCGCCGGCGTGCCCGCGGCGTCGCCCGTGCGCTCGGTCTCGGCCGACGACGAACATCCGGTCGCCACCACCGCGGCGACGAGCAGCGGGCACAGCAGTCGAACCAGGGGCGTGGTCATGATGCGTCCACTATGCCTGCCCGCGCGCGGGCTCAGGTCAGCAGCAGGGGTACGGCGAGCACGTACGACAGCGCGAGCGCCGCACCGCCCCACCGGTCGACGACCTTCCACCGGCCGAGCGCGAACAGCGTCAGCGGCAGCACCACGCACACCCCCGCGACCGCGAGCAGCCGCGCCTCGTCGACCCCGCGCAGCGGCGCCACCAGCGCCCCCACGCCCAGCGACACGGTCGCGTTGTAGGCAACGGCTCCGACCAGCCCGGCCAGCGCCACCTCGCCCACCCGGTGCCGCACGGCCGCGAGCACCAGCGCCAGCATCTCCACACTCGTGGCCAGCGCGAGCAGCGTGAGGCCGACGCCGGTGTCGTCCAGCCCGAGTGCGGTCACCACCCGCGACGCCCCTGTGACCGCGAACCACCCCCCGCCGCCCATCAGCGCGACGCCGACGACCACCAACACAAGGGCGAGCAGCGTCGGCGAGGCGTCGTCCTCGTCCTCCTCGGTCTCGGCGGCCTCGCCGACCGCGGGCGGGCGCTGCTCACGCCGCCACACCCAGGCGACCGCGAGCAGGTAGCCGACCACCAGCAGCCCGCCCTCGAGGCGGCCCACCGAGCCGTCGGCGAGCAGCGCCAGCGCGGCGAGACCGGCGACCGCCGCCGCTCCGGCGTACTCGCGCACGCGCGGGCTCACCGGCAGCACGGTGAACACACCGGCCACCCCCAACGCAAGCGTCAGTACGACGAGATTGGCGCCGATGGCGTCGCCCACGGCGAGCTGCGGATGCTCACGGGCGGAGGCGATCCCGGCGGTGATCGCCTCCTCAGGCTCCGCGCCGGCCAACAGCACACCGAGCGCGACCGCGGTCAATCCCACGCGGCGGGCCGCGGACAGCACGTTCTCGGCGAACAGCTCCGCGCCCACGACGAGCATCCCCGCGCCGAGGGCGAGCCAGACCAGACCGCTCACGCGGCTCCCCGGAAGCGCACCCTCACACCAGCACCTCGGTCACCGGCATCGACGAGTCGGCAGGCAGGTCGAGCGCCGACGCCGGACGCCCGCGGGTGACCAGCTCGGAGCCGAGGGCGGCGACCATCGCGCCGTTGTCGGTGCACAGCGCCGGCCGGGGCACGCGCACACGGATGCCGAGACGGGCGGCGCGCTCCTCGGTCATCACCCGCAGCCGCGAGTTGGCCGCGACGCCGCCGCCGATCAGCAGGTCCTGTACGCCACGGGCACGGCAGGCATCGACCGCCTTGCGGGACAGCACGTCGCAGACCGCCTCCTGGAACGCCGCGGCCACGTCGGCCACCGGCACCGGCTCGCCGGCGCGCTCGCGCTCCTCGACCCAGCGGGCGACCGCGGTCTTCAACCCGGAGAACGAGAAGTCGAACCGGTGCCGCTGCAGGTCGCGGCCGCTGGTCAGCCCGCGCGGGAACTCCACGAACGTCGCGTCACCTTCGCGCGCCATCCGGTCGATGTGCGGGCCACCGGGGAACGGCAGGTCGAGCAGCCGCGCCACCTTGTCGAAGGCCTCCCCCGCCGCGTCGTCGATCGTGGACCCGAGCGGCTCGACGCCGGAGGTGACGTCCTCGACCAGCAGCAGCGAGGAATGGCCGCCACTGACGAGAAGGGCGACACAGGGTTCGGGCAGCCGGCCGTGCTCGAGCTGGTCGACGGCCACGTGCGCAGCGAGGTGGTTGACGCCGTACAGCGGCTTGCCCATCGCCAGCGACAGCGCCTTGGCCGAGGCGACACCGACGAGCAGGGCGCCGGCGAGGCCGGGCCCACTGGTGACCGCGATCGCGTCGACGTCGCGCAGCGCGACCCCGGAGTCCGCGCACGCGCGCCGGATGGTGGGGACCATCGCCTCCAGGTGCGCGCGGCTGGCCACCTCGGGCACGACGCCGCCGAAGCGGGCCTGCTCCTCGACCGAGGACGCGATCGCGTCGGCGAGCAGCGTCGTGCCCTGCACGACGCCGACTCCGGTCTCGTCGC
>JALZDI010000471.1 GCA_030862655.1 Actinomycetota bacterium
ACGTCTCCAACGCCAACACGCTGGTCATCGAGCGCGCCGACATGCTGGGGCTCTCGCAGCTGCACCAGCTGCGCGGCCGGGTCGGTCGCGGGCGGGAGCGCGCGTACGCCTACTTCCTCTACCCGCCGGAGAAGCCGCTCACCGAGACCGCCTTCGACCGGCTCGCCACCATCGCGCAGAACGCCGATCTCGGCGCCGGCATGGCGGTGGCGATGAAGGACCTGGAGATCCGCGGCGCGGGAAACCTGCTCGGCGGCGAGCAGTCCGGCCACATCGCCGACGTCGGCTTCGACCTGTACGTGCGGCTGGTCGGCGAGGCGGTCGCGGAGTATCGCGGCGAGGGTGTCTCGGAGGAGCCGGATGTGCGGATCGAGCTGCCGGTGGACGCGCACCTGCCGCACGACTACGTGCCCGGCGAGCGGCTGCGGCTGGAGATGTACAAGCGGCTGGCCGAGGTGCGCACCTTCGAGCAGGTGGAGGAGGTGCTCGCCGAGCTGGAGGACCGCTACGGCAGCCCACCCAAGCCGGTGCTGACGCTGCTGCAGGTGGCGCGGCTGCGGGTCGCCGCCCGGGTGGCCCGGCTGACCGACGTCACCGTGCAGGGCAGCTACGTGCGGTTCGCGCCCGTCGAGCTGCCCGAGTCCGCGCAGCTGCGGCTGAACCGGATCTACCCCAAGAGCCTGGTCAAGACCGCCGTACGGACGATGCTGGTGCCTCGGCCCAAGGCCGGCGGCATCGGCGGGGCGCCGCTGCGCGACGAGGAGCTGCTCACCTGGTGCCACCGGGTGATCGACGACGTACTCGCGCCGGTGCCAGCCCCGGCCTGACGCCGTCGACCGGCGCGTCGCGTCGAAGCGGGCCGTCGACCGGCGCGTTGCGCAGGTCTCGCGTCCGATTTCGTCCCTACGGAACGCGTCACTCGACGCGGCCTGACGCGGCTGCGGCACGCGGCGCGGGTGAGACTACGATTCGAGGCGCTGACCGGTTCGACAGAAGGGCGCGTTGTGGTTTCTCGTCGTCTGCGTGGCACGGCGCTGGCCGCCGTGTGCGTCGTTGCGCTGGCCGGCTGCGGCTCGGCGCACCCCGGACAGGCCGCCCAGGTGGGCGAGACGTCCATCAGCGACGAGACCCTGCAGCGGAGCACCCACGGCTTCTGCGACCTCATCGGCGTGATCAACGCCGCCCAGCAGGGGACGGGGGCCCCGGTCCCCGTCCGCACCGCCGTGCTCAGCGCGATGAACAGCCTGGTCATGGGGGTGGCGTTCGACCGGCTCGCCGAGCGGTACGACGTCGAGCTGACCAACGCCGAGGTGCGCGCGTGGAAGAACCAGCTTCCGGTAGACCTGAGCCAGGTGCCCGAGAGCCGTGCCGACGAGCTCGCGCTCACCCTCGACCGGGTCGCGCGCAACGCGCTGCTCGCGCAGAAGATCGGCGTCGCCGCCCAGCAGCGGCAGAGCCCCGGCGAGCCGAGCCCGTCTCCGGACCAGGCGAGCGCGCTGGGGGAGCGGCTCGCGTCGCAGTACCTGCAGCGCGTCGGCGCCGAGACCAACCCCCGCTACGGCCAGGTGCTCGACGTACAGCGCCTGCCCGGCACCGGCTCGTTCTCCCTGCCGGTGTCGGCCGTTGGGGTCCAGAGCCGCACGGTTCCCGAGCCCACTGACCGGCTCACCGAGACCCAGACCTGCTTCTAGCCGTGGGTCGCCTGGTCCTGCTGCAGACCAGCCCACGGGTAGCGCCCGGGCTGCTCACGGCCCAGGCCTGGGACGCGCTGCGTACGGCGGACGTCGTGCTGTGCCGCTCCCGCGGGTCTTCGCAGAGCCAGGCGCTGGCCGCGGCCGGGGTCGGGGTCGAGGAGACCACGGACCCGCTGCCGGCGCTGCTGCGTGCCGCGGCCGGCGGCACCGCGGTGTGGCTGGCGGAGGACGACGACGGCCTGGCCGAGGCCCTCGCCGCCGAGGTGGTCGACCGCGGCGAGCGCGGTGACCGGTCGCTCGAGGTCGAGGTACTGGCGGGGTCGTACGACCTGCCCGGCTCACGCCTGCTCGACCTGGTCGAGGTGATGGACCGGCTGCGGGCCGAGTGTCCCTGGGACCGCGAGCAGACCCACCGCTCGCTGGTGCGCTACCTGGTCGAGGAGGCGTACGAGACCGTCG
>JALZDI010000015.1 GCA_030862655.1 Actinomycetota bacterium
CCGTGGTGGTGGGCCAGCCCGACGCGTCCGGCGTACCCCTGCTGCGGGAGCGGCCGCTGGTCGACGGCGCGGCCGCGGCGTACGTGTGCCGTGGCTTCGTCTGCGAACGCCCCGTCACCGACGCCGACGCGCTGGCGGCCTCCCTGCGGCAGTGATACCGCCTCTTTCGCGCCGAGACTGCGCACGTGCCCCATCCTTCCCGTCGACACTGCGCGAGTGCCCCGTTCCTTCGCGCCGAGGCTGCGCGAGTGCCCCGCTCAGGCGAGGGAGTACGTCGCGATCGAGATGCCGGCGTAGTGCGCGGCGAACGCCACCACGGTCAGCGTGTGGAACACCTCGTGGAAGCCGAACCACCGCGGCAGCGGGTTGGGCCGCTGCAGCGCGTAGACCAGGCCGCCGAGCGAGTACAGCCCGCCGCCGACCAGGATCAGCACGAGTACGACGGACTGCGCCGCCTGCGCGAACTCGCCCAGCCAGTACAGCGCCGCCGCACCCTGCGCGAAGTAGACGGTGACGTAGACCCACCGCGGCGCCGCGAGCCACAGCATCCGGAACACGATGCCGGCCGCGGCCCCGCCCCACACCAGCCACAGCATCGTGCGCTGGCTTTCGCCGTCGAGGTGCAGCATCGCGATCGCGGTGTGGGTGCCGGCGATGAGCAGGAAGATGTTCGCGTGGTCCAGCCGGCGCATCAGGTCGTGACCCCGAGGGGACCATTGGACCCGATGGAACAACGCGCTGCCGCCGAACAGCATCGTCGCCGACATCGCGAAGACGCCCGAGCCGACGGCGGCCGTCGTGGTCGGAGACATCAGCACAAGCACGAGCCCGGCGACGATCGCGAGTGGGCAGGTGCCGGCGTGCAGCCAGCCTCGCAGATGGGGCTTGAGCAGCTCGACGGCCTCGTGCAGCTTCTCGCGGCCGTCCTCGACGGCGTCGTGCAGCCGCTCGCGGTGGTCGGCCATCGCGTCGTGCAGCACCTCGCAGCGATGCTCCACCGCGACGTGCAGCCGCTCGCGGCGGTGCTCCACCGCGCAGTGGAACCGTTCGCCGCTCTCGTCGACGATCTCCTGCAGGGAGGGGAGGCGCTGTGCAGTGGACACCGGGGCCTCCCGTCGTCATCGTGGTTTCGGGGCGATGCCGGTGTAGTTACCCATCAGTGAGCCGCTTCACACCGCGCTAGCCTGAAGTGTCGAGACGAAAGAGGTGGGTGGTCGGTGCGCAGCCTGTGGGACGTCGCCTACGAGGTCTACGAGCGTCGCGTACGACGGGCGCTGCCGACCGAGCGTCTGCCCAAGCACGTCGGGGTCATCGTCGACGGCAACCGCCGCTGGGCCAAGGCCTCCGGTGGCACCTCGGAGGTCGGGCACACCGCCGGCGCCGGCAAGATCAGCGAGTTCCTCGGGTGGTGCGACGAGCTCGACGTCGAGGTCGTCACCCTGTGGCTGCTCTCCACCGACAACCTGTCGCGTCCCGCGACCGAGCTGGCCTCGCTGCTGCGGATTATCGAGCAGGTCGTCGAGACGCTGGCGGAGGCCGGCAACCGCCGGGTCAACCCGGTCGGGGCGCCCGACCTGCTCCCCGCGCACACCGCGCAGGTGCTGAAGTCGGCGGCCGAGCGCACCAAGGACGTCGAGGGCATGACGGTCAACGTCGCCGTCGGGTACGGCGGGCGCCGCGAGCTGGCCGACGCAGTCCGCGCGCTGTTGGTCGAGCACGCCTCGCGCGGCACCACGATCGAGGAGCTTGCCGAGATCCTCGACGTCGAGCACATCGCCAGCCACCTCTACACCAAGGGCCAGCCCGATCCCGACCTGGTGATCCGCACGTCGGGGGAGCAGCGGCTGTCGGGCTTCCTGCTGTGGCAGAGCGCGCACTCGGAGTTCTACTTCTGCGAGGCGATGTGGCCCGACTTCCGGCGCGTCGACTTCCTGCGGGCGATCCGGTCCTACGCCGCCCGGCAGCGTCGCTTCGGCGCGTAGGCCCGCGAACAGCCCCCTCGCGCCGACCTCGCGCCGAGACTGCGCGAATGCTCCGCGGCGGGACACTTGCGCAGTCTCGACGCGAAGGACAGGGGAATGCTCCGTGGCGGGGCACTTGCGCAGTCTCGACGCGAAGGACAGGGGAATGCTCCGTGGCGGGGCACTTGCGCAGTCTCGACGCGAGAGGTGCTCCTTCACCTCACGGTCGGGCGTGTCCACCCGGGAGTAGCCCCGCACGCCGCGTAACTTCGCTGACGACGGCCGGAGGGGAAGCCGGCCGCAGGCCCAGCCGGAGGGAAGACTTCGTGGCTGCTTCAGGCGACATCCTGGCGCGCACCTACGTCCTGGACACCAGTGTCCTGCTCGCGGACCCGCACGCGCTGCGCCGGTTCGACGAGCACGAGGTGGTGCTCCCGGTCGTGGTCATCAGCGAGCTGGAGGGCAAGCGGCACCACCCCGAGCTGGGCTACTTCGCCCGCTCGGCGCTGCGGATGCTCGACGAGCTGCGGGTGCTGCACGGGAGGCTGGACGAGCCGGTGCCGATCGGCGACGCCGGCGGCACGGTGCGGGTGGAGCTCAACCACACCGACCCCGAGACGCTGCCGGCGGGCTTCCGGCTGGGCGACAACGACACCCGCATCCTCGCCGTCGCGCACAACCTCAGCCTCGACGGCCGCGCCGTCACCCTGGTGTCCAAGGACCTGCCGCTGCGGGTGAAGGCGTCGGCGATCGGCCTGGTGGCCGAGGAGTACCGCGCCGAGCTGGCCCTGGAGTCTGGCTGGACCGGCATGCAGGAGGTGGAGACCACCGCCGACCAGGTCGACATGCTGTTCGCCGACGGCGAGGCCGACCTTGAGGCGGCACGCGACATGCCCTGTCACACCGGGCTGGTGCTGCTGTCCGAGCGGGGCCATGCCCTGGGGCGGGTCACCGCGAACAAGCGCGTCCGGCTGGTCCGCGGCGACCGCGAGGCCTTCGGCATCAAGGGCCGCTCGGCCGAGCAGCGCGTCGCCCTCGACCTGCTGCTCGACCCCGAGGTCGGCATCGTGTCGATGGGCGGGCGGGCCGGCACCGGCAAGTCCGCGCTCGCGCTGTGCGCCGGCCTGGAGGCCGTGCTCGAGCGCCGCCAGCACAAGCGCGTGGTGGTGTTCCGCCCGCTGTTCGCGGTCGGCGGCCAGGACCTCGGCTACCTCCCCGGGAGCGAGTCGGAGAAGATGGCCCCGTGGGGGCAGGCGGTGTTCGACACGCTCGGTGCGCTCACCAGCGGTGACGTCGTCGACGAGGTGATCGACCGCGGGATGCTCGAGGTGCTGCCGCTGACCCACATCCGCGGACGGTCGCTGCACGACGCGTTCGTGATCGTCGACGAGGCCCAGTCGCTAGAGCGCAACGTGCTGCTGACGGTGCTGTCGCGCATCGGGGCCAACTCCCGCGTGGTGCTCACCCACGACGTGGCCCAGCGCGACAACCTGCGCGTCGGCCGGCACGACGGGGTGGTCGCGGTGGTGGAGAAGCTCAAGGGGCACCCGCTGTTCGCCCATATCACCCTCACCCGCTCCGAGCGGTCCCCCATCGCCGCGCTGGTCACCGAGATGCTGGAGAACGTCTCGCTCTGATCTCGACACCGGGGTGGCCTATTGACGCGCGCTCGGTTCCGGGCGAGGGTAGTGCCCGCCCCATTCGCTACGGACCGTTCGGCACGTTCCTGCCGACGAAGGAAGGCATCTCATGGCCACCGTGACCTTTGACCAGGCATCCCGTGTCTATCCCGGGAGTGATACCCCGGCAGTCGACAAGCTCGACCTCGACATCAACGACGGCGAGTTCATGGTGCTCGTCGGACCCTCCGGCTGCGGCAAGTCGACCTCCCTGCGCATGCTCGCGGGACTCGAGGAGGTCAACGGCGGCAACATCCGCATCGGCGAGCGCGACGTCACCAACATGGCTCCCAAGGACCGCGACATCGCGATGGTCTTCCAGAACTACGCGCTCTACCCGCACATGTCGGTGGGTGAGAACATGGGCTTCGCGCTCAAGATGGCCGGCGTCGACAAGGAGGAGCGCGCCAAGCGGGTCCAGGACGCCGCCAAGCTGCTCGGCCTCGAGGACTACCTCGAGCGCAAGCCCAAGGCCCTCTCCGGCGGTCAGCGGCAGCGCGTGGCGATGGGCCGGGCGATCGTGCGCGAGCCCCAGGTGTTCCTGATGGACGAGCCGCTGTCCAACCTCGACGCCAAGCTGCGCGTGTCGACCCGCTCGCAGATCGCCGCCCTGCAGCGGCGGCTGGGCATCACCACCGTCTACGTCACCCACGACCAGGTCGAGGCGATGACGATGGGCGACCGGGTCGCCGTACTCAAGGACGGGCTGCTGCAGCAGGTCGACACCCCGCTGGGCCTGTACGAGCGGCCGGACAACGCGTTCGTCGCCGGCTTCATCGGCTCGCCGGCGATGAACCTGCTCAGCGTCACGATCACCGACAACGGCGTGCGGCTGGGCAACACCGACGTGCCGCTCGACCGCGAGGTGCTGTCGCGCCTCGGCGGTGAGAAGGAGGCCGTCCTGGGGGTGCGCCCGGAGTCCTTCCGCGTGGTCTCCGAGGACGAGCAGGGCCTGCTCGCCGAGGTCGACCTGGTCGAGGAGCTCGGCGCCGACGCGTTCGTCTACGCCTCGATGAGCGAAGGCGGCAACGTCGTGGCCGCGGAGGTCAGCGAGGAGGGCGAGAGCTCGGAGGTCACCGAGAGCCCCGGGCCGGTCGAGCTCGTGGCCCGCGTCGACGCGCGCAAGCCACCGCAGCGAGGCGCGAAGATCCGGCTGGCGGTCGACCCCGAGCGGCTGCACCTGTTCTCGAAGTCGACCGGACAGCGCGTGAGCCACTGACCACCCCGGGTGGCCGCCGCAGCGGCGGCCTTCTCGTCGCCGTCACATCGTGGTCGGCGTCACACCGGGGGCAATGACGTGGTTCGCGTCATGCCCGCGGTGTGACGCTGCCTACCTAGGCCCCAACCGGGTTTGATAACGTGCGCGCGGTCCTGCATGGTGGACCGCTCAGGTAGCCCGCCTTCCCCCTGAGGACTTGGATCTCATCGTGCCCGACAGGCCCGCCAGGCCAGGCAAGCACGCCGCAAGACACAAAGCCCCCTCCCGTCTCTCCCGCGCGATCGACGGGTTCAGTGTGGGCGCCGGCGCCCGGGTCCGGCTGCGCCGCACCGGAGGGACCGTGGTCGCTCTGGGCTCGGTCGTGCTGGCCGGCGCCGCGGGCAACGGCTCGGGCTTCTCAGCCGCCGACGCCACCAGCGCCGACGGCGGCGCCCCGTCCATCCGGGTGCCCGCCTCCAGCGTCGTCGACGTCACCGCGTCCGGCACCGAGAAGCGTGCGGTCCAGGCCACCGAGGCGTCGCGCAGCCAGTCCCGCACCGCGCTGACCCGCGACCCCGAGCACGACCGGAGGCTGGAAGCGGGCGAGACCCATGCGCACACGGCACACGCCCAGCGCGTGGCCCCCGAGGATCCGCGGGCCATCGCCCGCCGGCAGATGGCCGAGTACGGTTGGGGCGCCGGGGAGTTCTCCTGCCTCGAGGACCTGTGGGTCAGCGAGAGCGACTGGAAGGTGCACGCGACCAACCCGACGTCAGGCGCCTACGGAATTCCGCAGTCGCTGCCGGCGGAGAAGATGGCCTCGGCCGGGTCCGACTGGCGCACCAACCCGGCGACGCAGATCGAGTGGGGCCTCTGGTACATCGACCAGAGCTACGGCACACCGTGCAGCGCCTGGGAGTTCAAGCAGGCCAACAACTGGTACTGACCTCTCCTTCGCGGCGAGACTGCGCGAGCGCCCCGTCGCGAGCGGCGGCATTCGTGCAGTCTTGACGCGAGCGGTGAGCGCGGAGGCTACGGCCGGGTCATCGCGAGTACGTCGAGCGCCTCGTCGAGCTGGGCCTCGGTGAGGTCGCCGCGGTCGACGTAGCCCTGCTCCAGCACCACCTCGCGGATGGTCTTCTGCTCGGCCAGTGCGGTCTTGGCGACCTTGGCGGCGTTCTCGTAGCCGATGTAGCGGTTCAGCGGGGTGACTATCGAGGGTGAGGACTCGGCGTACTCGCGGCAGCGCGCGACGTCGGCGTGCAGCCCGTCGACGCAGCGGTCGGCCAGCGTCCGCGATGCCGTGGACAGCAGCCGGATCGACTCGAGCAGGTTGCGGGCCATCACCGGCATCATCACGTTGAGCTCGAAGCTGCCGCTGGCACCGGACACGGTCACCGCGCTGTCGTTGCCGATCACCTGAGCACACACCATCAGCACCGCCTCGGGCACGACCGGGTTGACCTTGCCCGGCATGATGCTCGACCCCGGCTGCAGGTCGGGCAGGGCGACCTCGGCCAGGCCGGTGCGCGGACCCGAGCCCATCCAGCGCAGGTCGTTGCAGATCTTCGTCAGACTGACGGCAACGGTGCGCAGCTGGCCGGAGAGCTCGACGAGCGCGTCGCGGGCGCCCTGGGCCTCGAAGTGGTCACGCGCCTCGCTGAGCGTCAGCCCGGTCTCGTCCGCGAGGATCTCGATCACCCGGGCGCTGAAGCCGTGGGGGGTGTTGATGCCGGTGCCGACCGCCGTACCGCCCAGCGGCAGCTCGGCGACCCGGGGGAGCGAGGCCTGCAGCCGCTCCATGCCGTGGCGCACCTGCGCGGCGTACCCGCCGAACTCCTGCCCGAGCGTCACCGGCGTCGCGTCCATGAGGTGGGTGCGGCCGGCCTTGACCACGTCGACGAGCCCGGCTGCCTTGGCCTCCAGGGTGACGGCCAGGTGATCCAGCGAGGGCAGCAGCCGGTGGACCGTGGCCTCGGTCGCCGCCACGTGTATCGACGTGGGGAAGGTGTCGTTGCTGGACTGGCTGGCGTTGACGTGGTCGTTGGGGTGCACGTCGGCGCCGGCCGAGCGGGACGCGAGCGAGGCGAGCACCTCGTTCATGTTCATGTTCGAGGAGGTGCCCGAGCCGGTCTGGAAAACGTCGACCGGGAACTGGTCGTCGTGTTTGCCCTCGGCGACCTCGTGCGCGGCCGCGTAGACCGCGTCCGCGGTCTCCTTCGGCAGCACGCCGAGCTCGGCGTTGGCCTTGGCCGCGGCGGCCTTGATCAGCGCGAGCGCGCGGATGTGGGAGGACTCCAGCCTGGTGCCGGAGATCGGGAAGTTCTGCACGGCCCGCTGGGTCTGCGCCCGCCACAGGGCGTCGACGGGCACCTGCACCTCGCCCATCGTGTCGTGCTCGATGCGGTACTCAGTCATGACCGGCACCGTACCCCGCGGCCGACGTGCGGCGGTGCTCGGTAGGCGGGTCCGCGTCCTCGACGCCGGGGTCGTGGACGCCGGCGCGCAGTGCCTCGAGCTGGGCGGCCATCGCGGCGCCGAAGAAGAGCGCGAGGGAGGTCAGGTTGCACCACAGCAGGAGCGCGATGATGCCGGCGAGCGGACCGTAGACGTTGCCGAAGGAGTCGCTGAAGCTGACGTAGGCCGCCAGCAGGGCGGAGGCCAGCATGGTGATGCCGACGGCAACCGCGGCGCCCAGGCCCAGCCAGGACAACCCCGGCTGACGGCGCCACGGGGAACGCTCGAGCACCACGGTGATCGCCAGCGTGGCCACGACCAGCCCGACCGGCCAGCGGAGCACGTCCCACGCCGTCTCCGTCGTCTCCGACCAGCCGTAGACCGCCGTCATCGCGTCGCCGAACGGCCCGCCCGCGATCAACAGCATGAAGCCGAGTGCCACCGGCAGCACCAGCACCGCGGTCAGCACGGCTGCCCGGGTGTACTTGCGTACGCCGGACCGGTCGCCGTTGATGCCGTAGATGCGGTTGATGCCGCGCTCGACCTGTCCCATGGCCATCGTCATCGACGCCAGCGCGAACAGCACGCCCAGGGCCAGCGCGAGCTCGCCGGCGCCCTGGCTGCCCGGAGCCAGGGCGTGGCTGAGCATGTCGTCCTGCCGCCCTCCCGGGGTGAGCTGGGACAGGGTGCGGGCCAGCACCCGGGCCTCCTGGTCCGCGTCGAGGTCGGCGGCCAGCCCGGTCAGCCCGATCAGGAACGGCACCAGCGACAGCGCCATCTGCAGCGCCAGCGCACGGCCGTTGGTGAAGCCGTCGCCGAACCGGAAGCGCGCGAACGCGTCGACGGTGAGCCGGCCCAGGCCGTGCCGGCGGATGCTGTGCCAGGCGTCCTCGGCGTCGAGCTCGTCCCCGTCCATGTCGCGGGTCACCGGCACGGTGCTGGCGGTGGTCACGTCTCCATCCTGCTCGTGAGCAGCCAGTACTGCTCCGACCGGCCCTGCAGGTCGACCGACACCGGCTCGGCGTGGCAGCCTCCGAACACCTCCCGCAGGGCCGCCTCGAGCGCGCCGGACCGGGTCGAGGACCAGACCGTCAGCGCCCCGCCGCCGGCCAGCAGCCGCGCGCACTCGGCCAGGAACGGGGCCGCGTAGACGGCGGCGTTCGCGTCGTAGACCAGGAAGTCGGGGCCGTTGTCGACGTCGAGCAGCAGCACGTCGTACGACGCGGTCGGCGCGTGTCGCACCAGCCGCTGCACGTCGCCGACCACGACCCACACCCGCGGGTCATCGAGCAGGTCGGCCCCGGGGACGACGCCGGCGCGCATCCAGTCGACGACCGCCGGCTCGATCTCGGCGACCACCACCTGCTCGACGCGCGGGTCCACGACGAGCTCGCGCAGCGTGTAGCCGAGCCCCAGCCCCCCGACGAGCACCCGGGCCGGGCTGGTGACCGCGTCGAGGCACGCGCGGGCGAGGCGCCGCTCGGTGCTGGTCTCGGACGTGTCCATCACGAACACGCCGTTGACGCGGAGCTCGAGGGTGCCGTCTGGCTCGCCGTCCATCGTGGTGCGGCGGCGTACGACGACCTCGCCGCGCTCGGACTCCGCGCGCGCCACGACCTCGTGCTCCACGCCGCGACCCTACGTCCGCCGACCCCTCGCGCCGAGACTGCGCGAACGACCCGCGGTGGGTCACTCGTGCAGTCTCGGCGGGAAGGCAGGCAGCTACCAGCGGTTGAGGCAGCGGCGCAGCCCGACCTTGATGTGCTCGCCGCGGTCCACGATGACCGGGCTCTGCTGCAGGATCTGGCCGTCCTTCTCGCACGTGAGGGTGTAGTTCTCGATCAGCCCCGGCACCGTCTGCTCGAAGCTGTCGTACAGCCCCGCGGTGAGCGTCCACTGCGGCGACACCGACGCGAAGTTGCTCACCCGCAGCACGTAGGTGGCGGGCTCCGGCGTCTCGAGAAGGACCCGCTCCTTGACCCCGACGAACCCGGCCGAGCTGCCGACCTCGGTCAGGGACCCATCGGCCTCCTTGCGGTAGACGTACAGGTCGAGATCATCCGGGGTGGGCCAGTCGAGCTTCACCTGGAACGCATCGACGCCGGACTCGGTGATGGTGAACTCCTGGTCGGTGTTCTGCGCGGGCAGCGTGGTGCCGGTCCAGGTCTCGCTGCGGATCGGCTCCTCAGACAGCACGTCGTACTGGCGGGCCTGCACCACCGGGCGCGTGGAGGGGTTGACGTGCCAGGTGAACTCGCCACTCGGGCCGACCCGCATGGTCGAGTCGAGGCTGTCCTGGATCGCACCGTCCCACGTCGGCGTGGCGAACGTCTTGCGCAGCCGCAGCCTCGCACCCGGTGGCGCCTCGCCCGCCAGCACCGAGTGCGTCGCGGTGTCCGCGGCGTTCTCCAGCGCGATCAGGAAGGCCTCGCGGTTGCCCTGTCCGGCGTACTTCCCGGCCCCGAGGTACTCGTCGATGACCTCCGGGAACGGCGGGTGGAACTCCCGGGGGCCGATCTCGAAGGTGTAGCCGAACCCGCCGGTGGCGTTGTACGACCAGTCCTCGGTGGTGCCGGTGGTGTCGTAGAGCTCCCACCCGTGGATGTTGCGGTAGCCGTTCTGCGCCGCCATCTGCGCGCCGAGCGCCTTCATCGCCGCCTCGTCCGGCGGGTCGCCGATCGGGAAGCCGTCCGGGCCCTCGGTCTGCGGGTGCACACCGTTCGGGCGCAGCACCAGGTTGGAGAAGGTGTGGTTGGTGATCACCGTGGTCACCTGGCGCGCGCTGATCAGCTCGCGGATGTTCTGGGTCTCCGGCTCGGAGAACGCGCTCGCGCCGCGGTAGGTCGGGTCGGCGAACTGGTCCGAGGCGCCGGGTCCGCCCCAGAAGCCGCCGTAGTTGCGGTTGAGGTCGATGCCGACGCCGTACCCGCCGGGGGAGGTGGCGAGCGCGCACTCGCCGCTGCCCGACTCCTGACCGTCGTACATGCGGCAGTTCTTGCGCTTATAGGCGTTGCCCGGCGTACCCAGGATCGACACGGTGCCGCCGTCGTCGACCTCGCGCAGGTCGACCAGCATGCCGTCGTTGACCGACTTCTCGAAGCCGTCGACGTTGACCACGGGGACGACCAGCACGCGCACCCGCTGCAGCAGGTCGGTGATGCGCTGGCTGCGGCCGTAGTTCTGCACCAGGTCGTAGGCGAACTCCATGGCGTGCTCACCGGAGGGCCACTCGCGGGCGTGGTGCAGGCCCAGCATCAGGAACGTGGGCCGGCCGTCGGGCGGGGCGTCGACGTTCTGGGCGATCTCGATGCCGTAGACGGTCTTGTCCTCGATGCTCTGGTGCGGGAGCGCGAACCGGTCGACGATGTCGGGCCGGATCTGGGCCAGCTGGCGCATGTCGGCGTTGTAGTCCTCGAGCAGCCGGTAGGTGTCGCGGCCCGAGGGCAGCGGGGAGGTCTGCACCGCGGCGGCGTAGGCGCGGTTGGCCGCCTGGATCTCGGCGTTGCGCTGCCACAGGTCCGGGATGCGCACGTCGTAGGTGAAGCCGGCGCCGCGCAGCGCGCTCACGTCCGCGGGGGAGTGCAGGACCACCTCGACGTAGTCGTGGCCGGCGTGCTCGGTGAGGTCGAGGCCAAGGGTCTGCAGCCGGTCCTTGTCGGCGCGGGTCGGGGTGTCGACGGTGACCAGCTGGGTCGGGAAGGGCTCCTGCTCGGCGGCTGCGGCCGACCAGCCGGCTCCGGTGGGGGCGAGCGCGGCGAGCAGGACGACGGATGCGGATGCGGCCAGGAGCGTGCGGGCTCGGGGCCGCCGGGGACGTGGGTTCACGATGCCTCCAGGAAGGGACCGGCCGGTCGGGCCGTCCTCTTCGGTAACGACGGGCCACGGGCCAGGTCACGCCTTTTCGGCGGAGTGTCCGTCCAAACCGGCGGCCAGGCCGGGTCGGGGCGCCCCGTAGATTGTCGGGCGTACCCGACCTGAGGAGATGCACGTGCGCGCGGTCCAGATCAGCGAGTTCGGCGGCCCCGAGGTGCTGACGCCGACCGACCTGCCCGACCCCGAGGCCGGCCCCGGCGGCACGCTGGTCGAGGTGAGCCGGGCCGGGGTCAACTACGCCGACACCCACCACGTGGAGAACTCCTACCTGGCCCCCGCGTCGCTGCCGCTGGTGCCCGGTGCGGAGGTGGTCGGCCGCACCCCGGACGGCCGCCGCGTGGTCGCGCTGGTCGGCGAGGGCGGGTACGCCGAACGCGCCGTCGCACCCGACGGACTGTGCTTCGACGTGCCGGACGAGGTCGACGACGCGCAGGCGCTGGCGCTCGTCGTACAGGGGCTGACCGGATGGCACCTACTGCGGACCAGCGCGCACCTGCGGGCGGGGGAGACGGTCGTGGTGCACGCGGCGGCCGGCGGGGTCGGCTCGCTGGCGGTGCAGCTGGCCAAGGCCTGGGGCGCGGGCCGGGTGATCGCGACCGCCTCGAGTGAGGACAAGCGCAAGACCGCGCTCGACCTCGGCGCCGACGTGGCCGTCGACTACGCCGGCGACGATCTGGCCGGGCGGCTGAGGGAGGCCAACGACGGCCACGGCGTCGACATCGTGCTGGAGATGAGCGGCGGCCCGGTGTTCGACGCGTCGCTGGCCGCGCTCGGCCGCTTCGGCCGGCTGGTCACCTACGGGATGGCGTCGCGCACCGCGCCGACGCCGGTCGAGCCCGGCGGGCTGATGGTCGGCTCGAAGTCGGTGACCGGCTTCTGGCTGATGGACTGCGTGAGACGGCCGGAGATGCTGACCGATCCGCTGGCCGGGCTGTTCGCGATGACGTCCGCGGGCACGCTGCGGCCGCTGCTGGGTGGGGAGTACCCGTTGTCGGAGGCGGCGCAGGCCCACCGCGACCTGCGGGCGCGCGGCACCGTCGGCAAGCTGGTGCTCGACCCGAGCCGCTGACGCGCCTGCGGCCAGGCCGGCGCTGCGTCCGTCGGAGGGAGCGTTATCGCGCCCGCTCTGACGGACGCAAGCCGGCGGGGTGAGCGCTACGGGTCCGCGGCGATGTCGCGGGCGAGGTCGGCGACCGCCTCGACGATCTCGGGGCCGCTCAGCAGCGCGAGGTCGTTGTGCCC
>JALZDI010000472.1:0-1156 GCA_030862655.1 Actinomycetota bacterium
TGGGCCGCAGCACGCCGTTGAGGTGCAGGGTCAGCGTCGTCTTGCCCGCGCCGTTGGGGCCGAGCACGGCGACCCGCTCCCCCGGCTCGACCCGCAGGTCGACGTGGTGCAGCGCGCGATGCCCGTCGGGGTAGGCGTGCGCCAGATCGGTGATCTCCAGCGCGGGTGCGGTCACCGCTTCGCGGAGTCCGACGGGCTGCTCGGTCACGCGGTCCACAACGACACCCCCAGTACGACGGCCGCTGCGGCGGGCGCGGCCAGGCCCGTGCTCCAGGTCTTCCACGAGGTGCGGCGAGCCGGTTCCAGCTCGGGCATCTCGCCCTCCCAACCGCGCGAGAGCATCGCCAGGTGCACCCGTTCGCCGCGCTCGTAGGAGCGGATGAACAAACTGCCCACGCCGCGCGCGGTCGCTCCGGCCTGCCACAGGAACCTCGGGTCGTGACCCCGGGAGATCCGCGCGATCCGCATGCGGCCGGCTTCGGCGACGATCACCTCGGCGTAGCGCAGCATCAGCGTGATGATGGTGATCACGATCTTCGGCGCGCGCAGTCGTTGCAGGCCGAGCACGATCTCGCGAGGCGCGGTGGTGGCCGCCAGCAGCAGCGAGGTGCCGAGTCCGAGCGTGCCCTTGACCATGATGTTGAACCCTGCCAGCAGCCCCTCGGTGGACAGCGCGAGGCCGGCGACCTCGGTGCTCGGGCCGCCCGCGGTGAACGGCAGCAGCAGCGCCAGCACCACGAAGGGCACCTCGATCAGCAGTCGCGCGGCCAGCCAGCGTGGCGGGATGCCCGCGACGGCGGCCAGCGCGGCGAGCAGCAACGCGTGGCCGCCGAAGGCCCAGAAGATCTCGCGCGGCGTGGCCACCACGCACAGCACCAGCAGGAACGCAGCGGTGATCTTCACCTGCGGGTCGAGCCGGTGCACCGCCGTGTCGCCGGGCAGGTGCAGGGCGTCGGCGTGCCCGGTGCTCACCTACGCCTCCTCTGACCCGGAGCGGCGACGCAGTCCCCAGAACAACCCGCCCGCCGCGAGGAGGGTGACCACCGCGCCGATGACCCCGGCGACACCGGTGAACCTCTCGTCACCGCCGATGGCGTAGTCGGCCAGCGGGCCGTCGGCCAGGGCGTGGTCGCCGGCGTGCTGGGCGATGCAGTGG
>JALZDI010000472.1:1166-2143 GCA_030862655.1 Actinomycetota bacterium
CGCCGCGCTCGGTCTGCACGACCGAGCAGCCCTGCTGGGTGACGGCGTCGAGACCGTCCGGGTCGGAGTCGGCGAAGTAGGCGACTCCCCCGGCGACGGCGAGCACGACCAGGGCGAAGATCATCATGAACCGCTTCATCGGGCGACCTCCTCGCGCCGGGCACCGCGCAACAGGTGGACCAGGTCAGGCCGGGCCGAGGCGACGGCGCCGACGGTGGCAGCGGTGATCAGACCCTCGCCCAGCCCGATCAGGCAGTGCACGCCGATCATCGCCACCGAGACCGTCGCCAGGCCGAACCCGGCGGCGCCGCCGATGGCGTACTCGACGAGGAACCCGCAGGCGGCGACCACGGTGTTGATCCACGCCGCGATGAACGCGGTGACCAGCAGACCGGCCCGGCTGCGGGTGGCCACCTTCCTCAGCGCCAGCGCCACCAGGTAGCCGACTGCGGTGCCGATCAACGCCATGTTCGTGATGTTCGCGCCGATCATCGTCAGACCGCCGTCGGCGAACAGCAGTGACTGGACGACCAGCACGATCGCCACGCACAGCGCCCCCACCCAAGGACCCGCCAGGATCGCGGCCAGCGCACCGCCGAGCAGGTGCCCGCTCACGCCAGGCAGCACCGGGAAGTTGATCATCTGCGCGGCGAAGACGAACGCCGCGACCAGACCGGCCATCGGGGCCGTGCGGTCGTCCAGGTCGGCCCTCGCGCGCACCAGCGCCACCGCCAGACCGGCTATCGCCACGACGGCGAACAGGACCGCCGTGCGGGCGTCGAGCAGCCCGTCGCTCATGTGCATGGCGAGCGTCGTGGTCGGCACTGGACTTCCCCTCCTGCGAACCGGTGCTCCCCGGTGGAACAACCGCCGGTCAAGGGTAGTTGCCGATCACCCGCTATCACCAGGTCCTGGCAAGAGGTGCTCGTCGCAATCAGACCCGAAAAAAGCCGTCGACCCGGGCACAACACCCGGGT
>JALZDI010000133.1:0-3252 GCA_030862655.1 Actinomycetota bacterium
CTCATCAGGCCTCCACCTTCCGCAGTGGTTCGAAGTCCTGCTTCTCGCGCACGCCGCAGTCGGGGCAGCACCAGGTGTCGGGCACCGCCGACCAGGGCGTGCCGGCCGGGAAGCCCTCCCGCGGGGCGCCGACGGTCTCGTCGTACACGTAGCCGCAGCCGGGGCAGCGGCCACCCTGCGCCGAAGAACGGGCTCCGGGCATGGGCCCGGCCTCGTCGGTCGTGGGCGCGCTGGGTCCCGACTCGCGGGCGGGGTAGCGCGCGAGCACCCGGGCGCGCTTGCGGGGGCTGATGTTGGCGCGGCTCATGTCGCCGTCGAAGTGCGCCAGCACCCGCGGGTCCATCACCCTGCGCCACACCGCGGGCAGGATCGCGAGCACGATCATCCCGGCGTACCCGGTCGGCAGCACGGGCGACTCCTGGTAGTCGCGCAGCGCCTGGTAGCGCCGGGTCGGGTTGGCGTGGTGGTCGCTGTGCCGCTGCAGGTGGTACAGCAGCACGTTGGTGGCGATGTTGTTGGAGTTCCAGCTGTGCGAGGGGTCGACCCGCTCGTAGCGCACCTTGCCGGGCACGCCGACCTTCTGCCGCAGCATGCCGTAGTGCTCCATGTAGTTGACCACCTCGAGCAGGGAGAACCCGACCACCGCCTGCACCAGCAGGAAGGGCAGGATCTCCAAACCGAGCCAGGCGACCATGGTGCTCCACAGCACCGCGGACATCAGCCAGGCGTTGAGCACGTCGTTGCCGGCCCGGAAGGGGTGCCTGTCCCGCCGGGCGTAGCGGCGCTGCTCCAGCCGCCAGGCGCTCTTCAGCGACCCGACGACGGTGCGCGGCCAGAACTCGTAGAAGCTCTCGCCGACGCGGGCGCTGGCAGGGTCCTCGGGGGTGGCGACCCGGACGTGGTGGCCGCGGTTGTGCTCGATGTAGAAGTGGCCGTAGAAGCTCTGCGCCAGGGCGATCTTGGACAGCCAGCGCTCGTGGCTCTCCCGCTTGTGGCCGAGCTCGTGGGCGGTGTTGATGCCGATGCCGCCGATGCAGCCGATGGAGATGGCCAGCCCCACCTTGTCGACCGTGGACAGGTCCCCGGTGGCGATCAGCCAGAACGCGGCCACGAACCCGACGTACTGGATGGGCAGGAACAGGTAGGTGATCCACCGGTAGTACCTGTCGTTCTCCAGCGCCTCGATCACGTCGTCGGGAGGGTTGGAGCGGTCGAGCCCGGTCAGCAGGTCGATCGCGGGCACGATCAGCAGGATCACGATCGGGCCGACCCAGAACCACACGCCCCAGCCGGTGAGCGCGTGCATGCCGAGGGCGACGAAGGCCAGTGAGGGCACCACCAGCCCGATCAACCACAGGTAGCGCTTCTTGTCCTTCCACTGCGCGGTCGATCCGGTCGGGATCGTGCCGGCGGTCTCAGGGGCGGTCGCCATGAGGGTCTCCTCTGGGTTTACAAACCTCGCTGATTTGTCCAACCTCGGGAGTGTTTTACAAACGACGCAGATCTGTCAACCCCCCCCGGGGGGTCACGGCCGGCGGATGAGCACCGGTCGCTGGAGGGGTTGTGGCAGCCGCGGCCTCGGTGGTGTGGTGGCTCGCGTGACGACCAGTGTCCGGAGGTTGAACGAGCAGCGGCGCACGAGCTTCGCGGTGCCGGAGCAGATGACCGCCGTCGTACTGACGCGTCACGGGGGCCCGGAGGCGCTGGAGGTCCGTCACGACGTGCCGACTCCCGCTCTCGGTGACCACGAGGTGTTGGTCGCGGTGTCGGCGGCGGCGATGAACAACACGGACCTGTGGAGCCGGGAGGGTGCGTATGGCACCGCCGGCGACCCCGACGCCGTGGGTGGTTGGCGAGGCGTGCCGTTGGAGTTTCCCAGGGTCCAGGGCGGAGACATCGCCGGAACCGTCGTCGCCGTGGGTTCCCGTGTCGATCCTTCCCGGCTGGGGGAGCGGGTACTGGTGGACTGCGCCCTGTACGACGGTGCGCACGATGCGGCGAACGCGGTCGGCCTGCTCGGCAGCGAGCGTGACGGCGGCTTTGCCCAGTTCGTTGCCGTGGACGCGCGGCGGGCTCACGACATGAGCACCAGCCCGCTGTCGGACGAGGAGCTGTCGGCCCTGCCGATCGCCTATGGCACGGCGATGGGCATGCTCGAGCGCGCCGGACTCGCGCGCGGCGAGCGGATCCTGGTCACCGGCGCATCCGGGGGCGTGGGTTTGGCCCTCGTGCAGCTCGCCATCGCCCGCGGGTGCTGGGTCGCAGCGGTCACCAGCGAGGAGAAGCGGCACCAGGTGCAGGCAGCCGGCGCCTCACAGGTGCTTCTTCGTGATGCCGTCCCGGCCGACGATCTGAGCGAACCGGTGGACGTCGTCGCAGATGTCGTGGGAGGCACCGCCTTCCCGCCGTTGCTCGACGCCCTCACCGAGGGTGGGCGCCTGGTGGTCGCGGGAGCCGTCGCAGGCCCGATCGTCGAGCTCGACGTGCGGCGGTTGTATCTGCACAGCCGACGGATGATCGGCTCGGCCATGTGGACCCCGGCCCATTTCGCAGCGCTCGTCGCCGACGCACGCAAGGGGGCGTTCAACCCGGTGGTCGCCGAGGTCTTCCCACTGGAGGAGATCGCTGCAGCGCAACGCAAGTTCGAGCGCCGGGGTTTCGTCGGCAAGCTCGTGTTGCGTGTGCCGACGCCCCAGGGCGCGTGACCGCGTCAGCAGTGTGGGCTGGTCAGTACACCGTGACGTGGACGTGGTCGTAGTGGTTGGCGGTCACCGAGCCCATATCCTCCATCCAGCGCCAGCCCTCACTGCTGCGCTGGACCGTCCAGATCTGCTGTGCCCAGATCACCTCGCTGACCCCGAGCGCGTCGTGGTGCGCCCGCACCCACTCCGCGACCGCGTCACCGGTGGCCGAGTCGGAGATCATGATGTCGAGCGCCTGGCCGGTGCCGTGCTCGTCGTCGTCGCCAGGGTACAGCCCGCCGTACGAGCCGATCTGCGGGAACTGCGCGCAGACGGCCCGGTGCACGCTGACGGCGTTCGCGGTCAGGCCGCTCTCGACGCCGGAACCCGAGGGACACGGGGCGCCCGAGATGCCTCCGCCGCCCTGCGGCGCGTCCGGCTCGGTCCGCTCCTTCGTGCCGTGGACCTCCACCCGGTCCGTCGGCGCAGTCCGCACCGTGCTGGCGACCTGGCGGCGACTGCGCCGCTCGCCGTCGGCGAACACCACCCGGTAGGTGTCCACGCGCACGCC
>JALZDI010000133.1:3262-5848 GCA_030862655.1 Actinomycetota bacterium
GACCCTCTCCCGGCCCTCGAGCATGCTGTCGTCGTAGCGCACGACGGTCTCGTTGGGGATCGCCACCTCGACCTTGCGGGTACGCCGGTCGACGCGGACGACGCGGAGCGTCGAGCCGTCGCCGATGCTCGCCCCGGCGCGCGGCGTGACCTCGTCGTCCTTGTCGTACCTCACGTGCAGGTCGCGCAGCGCCTCGCCTACGGTGACCGCCGTCGTGGTGGCCTCGGACCGCTTGCCGCCGGCGACCAGCGTGACGGACTTCTCGGTCTTGACCGTGAGGTCCATGCCCTGGCGGCCGATCGGGGCGCTGCGGCTTGCTGACAGGTCGGCGTCGCTGTACCGGTGGCCGATCTGCTCGAGCGCGGCGGAGACGCTGGTGGCCGTCACCCAGTACTGCTCCTGGTCGCCGTCGACGGTGAGGTCCAGCGGGCGCCCGATACGCACGGCGATGCGCGAGCCGTCCTCGACGGCGCTGCGCGGCGAGGGGGCCACCGCATCATGCCGGCCGACCTCGAGGCCCTGGTCGTCCAGTACCTCCGCGACGGTGTCGCCGGTGGTCTGCACCTGCTGGGCCCGGCCGTCCACGGACAGCGTGACGGTGGTGGTCCTCGACGTGAAGGCGGCGGCTCCGCCGACCACGCCGGCGAGAACGAGGGTGACGGCAGCCACGAGGGCGATTCGCTTGCGCACGGTGCTCCAGGGGTGGTCCAGCGTTCCGGCTTCAAGCCCGCGGGACGCACCCGCCGCGACTCCCCCGATCCGGCCAACGGTCACGAGACGATAACGAAGCCGACCACGGCCGACCAAACCGCCGCGGCGAGACGCCGGTCACCCCCGGTCAGGCGATCAGCGCCTGCGCCGGGGGCGGCAGCTCCAGCGACGGGTAGTGGCGGTGGATCACCGCGACCACGTGCCGCACCATCTCGCGCGGGCTGAACGGCTTCACCAGGTACTCGGTCGCGCCCGCGCGCAGCCCCATCGCCGCGTGGTGGTCGCCGGCCAGGCCCGTGACCATCACGATCGGGATCTCGGCCATGGCCTCGGCGGCGCGCAGCCGACGGCAGACCTCGAACCCGTTCATACGCGGCAGGCGTACGTCGAGCAGCACCAGGTCAGGATGGCGCCGCTCGACCGCGGTCAGGACCGACGACAGCCCGTCGGCGACGGTCTCACCGACAGCCCGATCGCGGTGATCTTGAGCTCGAACAGGTCGCGGATGTCGAGGTCGTCCTCGGCGACCAGCACGTGCGGAGCGCCCGGCATGCGGCCATCCCGCCACTAACCGGACAATTCAGTCTCCAACCGCTGCGCCTCGGCGGGGTCGAGCCGCCGGTAGCGCAGGCGGCCGTCGGCGCGCGCCCACACCGGGTCGGCGCAGTTCCACCGTTGTGCGGCCAGGTCGCGCTTGCGCACCTTGTAGGTGCGGCCCCGCGGCAGGTCGGCGCTGAGTCGCAGGTAACGCGGCGCCGACTTCGTGCCGAGGTCGGGCTGGGCGGCGAGGAAGTCGCCGAACGCGTCGCCGTCGAACTCGGCTTTCTCGCGCAGCACCACCGCGGCCATGACCTGGTCGCCGACGACGGTGTCCGGCACGGCGTACACGGCCGCCTGCGCGACGTCGGGATGCCGCAGCAGTAGCCGCTCGATCGGTGCGGTGCCGAGGTTCTCGCCGTCCACCCGTAGCCACTCGCCGCTGCGGCCGGCGAAGTACAGGAAGCCCTCGGCGTCGCGATAGGCCAGGTCACCGCTCCAGTACATGCCGTCGCGCATCCGTGCGGTGTCGGCCTCGGGCTGGTTGTAGTAGCCGGCGAAGGCGCCCGGGCCGAGCGTGTTGACCATCTCGCCGACGGCCTCACCGGGGTTGGCGAGTACGCCGTACTCGAAGCGCGCGTCCGGGCACTCCTCGCCGGTGCGCGGGTCCAGCACCTTGACCCCCTCGGCCGGCACGCCCAGCGACCCCGGCGGCGAGCCGGGTAGACGCGACACCGCCACGCCCCCCTCCGTGGAGCCGAACGCGTCGACGACGAAGCAGTCGAAGCGCCGCCCGAACTCCTCCAGGTCGTGCTCGGCGCCCTCGTTGCCGAAGACCAGCCGCAGCGGGTTGTCGGCGTCGTCCGGCCGCTCGGGGGTCGCGAGCACGTAGGACAGCGGCTTGCCGACGTAGTTGGCGTACGTGGCGCCGAACCGGCGCACGTCGTCGACGAAGGCCGACGCGGAGAAGGACCGGCGCAGGGCGACGGTCGCGCCGGCGGCCAGGGCCACGCCCCAGCCGGCCATGATCGCGTTGGAGTGGAACATCGGCATGGCGACGTAGGCACAGTCGTCGGCGCCCAGGCCCATCTGCTGCGACAGTCGCAGCCCCGGCTCGACGACCTTGTGGTGGGTGCAGCGGACCGCCTTGGGGTCGCCGTCGGTCCCCGAGGTGAAGATCAGCATCAGCAGGTCGCCCGCCGTTCGCGGATTCCAGTAGCTCGTCCCACTCAGGCGCGTCGACGTCGAGGACCGCCTCCGGGCCGAGCCCGAGGTCGAGTCCGTCGAGCAGGTCGCGGTGCCGCGTCTCGGTGATCACCAGCTGGCAGTCGGCGTGCC
>JALZDI010000016.1 GCA_030862655.1 Actinomycetota bacterium
GTTCAACGACGGCTCCACCGCGACCGCCGAGATCGTCGGCACCGACCCGCTGACCGACCTCGCGGTCATCAAGGCCCAGGGGGTGTCCGGGCTCAAGCCCGCCGACCTGGGCCGCTCGCAGACGGTCGACGTCGGCGAGGAGGTGGTCGCCGTCGGGTCGCCGTTCGGCCTGGAGAGCACGGTCACCAGTGGCATCGTCAGTGCGGTGCACCGGCCGGTGTCGACCGGCGACGTGCCCGGCGCGCAGACGACGATCTTCCCCGCGATCCAGACCGACGCGGCCATCAACCCCGGCAACTCCGGCGGTCCGCTGGTGAACATGCAGGGCGAGGTCGTCGGCATCAACACCGCGATCCGCAGCACCACCAACCTGTCCGGCGAGGCCGGCTCCATCGGCCTGGGGTTCGCGATCCCGGTCGACGAGGCCGAGCCGATCGCCCGCCAGCTGCGAAGCGGGGAGCAGGCGACCCACGCACGTCTCGGCGTCACCGTCGGCACCCCCGAGAACGACCTCGGGCTCCCGGGCGGCGCAGGCGTGCGCTCGGTGGAGCCGGGCACGGCCGCGGCCGAGGCGGGGCTGCAGCGCGGGGACGTGATCACGCGGATCGACGACACGATCATCTCCTCCTCCGACAGCCTGGTCGCGATGGTTCGCACGTACCGGCCCGGCGACCGGGTGGAGCTGACCATCCTGCGCGACGGGACGCAGCAGACGGTCACGCTCAAGCTCGGCAGCGACGCCGGCAGCAGCGCGAGCTGACCGCTCACCCGAGGAGGGCACGCAGCAGCCGCTCGGCCTTCCACCGGGTCTCGGCGTACTCGCTCTCGGGGTCCGAGCGCACCGTGATGCCGCCGCCGGTCCCCAGCGAGTACGCCGGGCCGCGGCGCACCAGGGTGCGGATCACGATGCCGAGGTCGGCACGACCGTCGTCGCCGACCCAGCCCAGGGCGCCGGAGTAGACGCCGCGGGCGGAGTCCTCGACGTCGCGGATGATCTCCATCGTGCGCAGCTTCGGGGCACCGGTCATCGAACCGCCCGGGAACAGCGCCTCGACCGCGCGCACCCCGGAGACGCCGGCGCGCAGCCGGCCGCGCACCGTGGTGACCAGCTGGTGCACGCTGGGGTAGGACTCGACCTGCATCAGCCCGGGCACCTCCACCGTGCCGACCTCGCACACCGTGGACAGGTCGTTGCGCAGCAGGTCGACGATCATGAGGTTCTCCGCGCGGTAGCGCGGGTCGGTGCGCAGCCGGTCGCGCAGCCGCTCGTCCTCGGCCGGGTCGGCACTGCGCGCGGTGGTGCCCTTGATCGGCCGGGTCTCCAGCACACGGTCGCGGCCGAGGGTGGCGAACCGCTCCGGTGACGAGCTGAGCACCGTGACCCCCGGGTGCTGCAGGTAGGCGGCGTAGGGCGCGCGGTTGAGCCGACGCAGCCGCCGGTACACCGCCACCGGGTCGGCGTCGCCGGCGACCCGGACGCGGTAGGTCAGGTTGGTCTCGTAGGAGTTGCCGGCGCGCAGCTGCCGCTGCACCCGGTCGAACGCGTCGCGGTAGCCCTCGTAGGAGGGGGCCTCCGGCGTGGGTCCACGCGGTCGCACCTCACGCGGTGGTGCGGCCCGGGGCAGCGTGTGGA
Organism: Actinomycetota bacterium; assembly: GCA_030862655.1. The sequence continues at coordinate 1,634 of JALZDI010000016.1, forward strand.
TGCCGTGCAGACGCACGGTCCGGTCGCGGTGGTCGAAGACCGCGTGCCGGGCGACCCGCATCCACATCGCGTCGGGCGGGCCGTCGGGGTCCACGCGCGCCGGCAGGCCGACGCGGGCGGCGTACCCGAAGTAGCCGACCCAGCCGCTGAAGCCGCCGAAGCCGCTGCGAGATGGGCACAACTCACCTTCCGCGGGCCCCGGATGGTGAGTTGTGGCCATCTCGGTGCCGCCGGTGCGCTGGTCGAGCACCGCGAAGATGTCGTCGCCGACGACGCGCTCGCTTCGGCCGTCGTGCTCGGTCACCGCGCGTGTCGTCGCGTCGTAGGTCAGGCTCGGCTCACCCGGCTCGAGCCAGCCCAGGTAGGAGTAGCGGCCCGACCAGGGGCGTGCGCCCCCGCCGTCGAGCCAGAACACCCGGTCGTGGGTGGCGGCGACCGCGGCGAGGACCGCCTCGGGGTCGACCCACGGGTGCGTGGTCACGGGCGCACGCCCAGGAAGTTCGCGACCAGCCGGGCACCGTGCCTGCTGAGGATCGACTCGGGATGGAACTGCACGCCGTACAACGGCCGGCTGCGGTGCTGCACCGCCATCACCACGTCGCCGGTGCGGGCGGTGACCCGCAGCACCTCGGGTACGGCGACCGCGGCCAGCGAGTGGTAACGCACGGCGGCGAAGCGTGGCGGCACACCCGCGAACAGGCCCCGGCCGTCGTGGTCGACGACCGCCACCTCACCGTGCGCCGGCCGCACCTGCGCGACGCGTCCGCCGTACGCGACCACCAGGCCCTGCATGCCCAGGCAGACGCCGAGCACGGGTACGGCGGAGCGCAGCAGCACCTCCCGGCCGACCGCGAAGTCGCGAGGGTCCGCCGGATGCCCCGGTCCCGGCGAGAGCACGACGTGGGTGAAGTGACCGTCCAGCAGCGCGTCGGCGGTCACCTCGTCGTGCTCGACGACGCTCGGCAGCGCGCCGGTGACCGCGGCGACGAGGTGCACGAGGTTGTAGGTGTAGGAGTCGTGGTGGTCGACGACCACGACGCGCGCGCCATGCCGGCGCGGCTCAGCCGAGGAGCTCGGTGACCAGGTCGCGGATGACCCCATAGCCGTTCTCGGACAGGATCGACTCGGCGTGGAACTGGATGCCGCGGAAGTGCGGGCCGGCCACGGCGTGCACGTCACCGGTCGCCGGGTCGCGGTCCACCCGCACCCCGCCGGGTAGCGCGGTGTCCTCGTCGACGCGGGCGACGAACGTGTTGTAGAAGCCGACGTTCTCCTCGCGGTCGAGCACCCGCACCTTCGTCTGGGTGCCCTGGAACACGATGTCCTTGTAGCGCAGAGGCAGCCCGAGCCGCGAGCACAGCACCTGGTGGCCCAGGCAGACCGCGAGGAAGCGCTGCTCGCCGGCCAGCAGCGCGTCGACCGCCTCGTGCAGCACCGCGATCTTCGGGTGATCGGTGTCGCGGGGGTCGCCGGGACCGGGGCCGACCACCACCAGGTCGAACCCTTCGAGGCAGCCGGGCTGCCAGGAGTCGTGGCGCACCACCGAGACCTTCATGCCCAGCACGGTGAGCACGTGCCGCAGCATGTTGATGAAGTCGTCCTCGCCGTCGAGGATGACCGCGGTCCGGCCGACCAGGTCGGTCACGACGCCGGTGTCGGACTGGTCGGTCATCCAGAACCGGCTCAGCCGCTGGTTGCGCGAGGCCAGCGCGATCAGCACGTCCTCGTCGACCACCAGGTCGCGCATGCCTTCCCGCGGCACGTCGGGCGCCTGCGCCAGGCCGAACGCGGTGAGGATGCCGCCGGCCTTGGCGTGGGTCTCCTCGGTCTCGTACGCCGGGTCGGAGTCGCGCACCAGCGTCGCGCCGGCGGTGACCGCGAGCTCGCCGTCGAGGGACACGTCGCCGGTGCGGATCAGGATCGGCGCGTCGGCGGTGGGCGCGCCGTCGGCGTCGCGGCCGAGCAGCGCCAGCACCGAGGCGTAGTAGCCGCGGCCCTCGCGCTCGTACTTCCGGATCAGCCGACAGGCGTTCTCCACCGGGCTTCCGGTCACGGTGGCCGCGAACATCGAGTCGCGCAGCACGTCGCGCACGTCGCGGTGAGACCGCCCGGCGAGTAGGTACTCGGTGTGGATCAGGTGCGTCATCGGCTTCAGGTAGGGGCCGAGCACCTGACCGCCCTCGGAGCAGATGTCGCACATCATCTTCAGCTCCTCGTCGACGACCATGAAGAGCTCGTAGATCTCCTTGTCGTCGGCCAGGAACCCGAGCAGCTGCTGTTTCAGGTCGGTCAGGTGGTCGCGTCCCCGCTCGCCCCTCGGCAGCCGGAACGTGCCGCTGATCGGGTTCATCCGGACGTCACCGCCGTGCACGCTGACGTGCCGCTCGGGGCTGGCTCCGATCAGCCACCGGTCGCCGGTGAACACGCAGAAGGTCCAGTAGGCACCGCGCTCGCGCTCCACCAGCCGGCGGAAGACACTCAGCGCCTTGCGGTGGTCCCAGTCGCGCAGCCGGGTGCGGTAGGTGCGGCCGACGACCAGGTTGGCGCCCTCGCCGTTGCCGATCTCGTCGCGGATGATCGTCTCGACCGCACCGGCGTACTCCTCGTCGCTGGTCTCGAACCCGCCGTGGCCCTCGGACTCGACCGGCTCGTCGGGCAGCTCCGCGAGCAGCGCGTCGAGGGGTACGGCGTGCTCGTGCTCGATGGTGATCGCCGTCAGCGGGGTGCCGTCGTCGTGCACGTCGTACCCGCGCTCGCGCACCTGCCGGAACGGCACGCACAGCAGCCGGTCGAACCGGCGTCCCTGCGGCGGCGGGCCCTGCTCCAGCGGCACGTCGGCGAGGTGCTCGAGGTCCTCGCGGCTGCCGCCGAGGAGCAGCACCTCTCCCGCGCCGCGCAGCCGGACGAGCGCGTACGCCGGCAAGTCGAGGAGGTCGTCGAGAGCCGCCATGGTGGCCATGACCCTAGTGGACCCCAGTCGGCTCTGGTGCCCCGGCGGCTGCGCCCACGGCGAACATGTCTTGCCCGGCACGGTGGGCACGGGCAAGGCTGACCGCCATGAGAGTCCTCGTCCTCGGCGGCACCCTGTTCCTCTCCCACGCGACCGCGGCCGAGGCGGTCGCCCGCGGGCACGAGGTCACCTGCGCGGCTCGCGGGGAGAGCGGGCCGGTGCCCGACGGCGCGACGCTGGTGCAGCTGGACCGGGAGGACCCGCACTGGGACGCCCTCGCCGACCAGAGCTGGGACGTGGTCGTCGACGTCGGCCGCCGCCCGTCGTGGGTGCGCGCCGCGGTCGAGGCTCTCGGCGCGCGCACCGGGTCGTGGGTCTTCGTCTCGACGTGCAGCGTGTACGCCGACCACGCGACGCCGGGCGGCACGACCGACGACGCGCTGCTACCGGCGGCGGGCGCCGGCGTCGACGAGTCCGACATGGCGCACTACGGCGAGCTGAAGGTGGCCTGTGAGCAGGCGGTCGTGCAGCGCCTCGGCGAGCAGGCCCTGGTGGTGCGGCCGGGGCTGGTCGTGGGCCCCGGCGACCCGTCCGGACGGTTCGCGTACTGGCCGCACCGGATGAGCGAGTCGGCGACCGTCGTGGCGCCGGGCGAGCCGGACGACGCGGTACAGGTGGTCGACGTCCGCGACCTGGCGAGCTGGCTCGTCGACGCGGGCGAGCGTGGGCTGCGGGGGACGTTCGACGCGGTCGGTCCGGTGACGGCCCGCGGCACCCTCCTCGCGGCCGTGGCCGCCGGTATCGGCGCGGACCCCCGGCTGGTGTGGGTGCCCCAGGAGTTCCTGCTGGCGCACGACGTGCAGCCGTGGATGGGCGCGCGCTCGCTGCCGTTGTGGCTCCCGACGCCGGACTACGCCGGCCTGATGGCGCGCGACGCCTCGGCGACGCTGGCGGCGGGGCTCGCCGTACGCCCGGTGGAGGAGACCGCGATGGACACGCTCGCATGGCTCCGGGAGACGCCGGGCGCACCGGTGACCGGGCTCACCACCGAGGAGCACCGCGCACTGCTGCACGCGTGGCACCGGGTCGAGCAGGTCGAGCTGAGCTGATCGCGCGGAGCAGCGGTCTCCTGCACCGCGCCGCTCAGACGAGGCGCAGCCAGGCGTCGCCCGAAGACACCGTGACCAGCCGCTGCGTGGCACGTGTCAGTACGACGTAAAGGGTGCGCATGCCCGTCTCGTACTCGTCGGCGATCTCGCCGGGCTCCACCACCACGATCGCGTCGAACTCCAGGCCCTTGGTGTCCAGCGGTTCCAGCAGCCGGACCCGCCCGCCCAGGTCGTCGGCCAGCCAGTCGCCCACCTCACGGCGTCGGGCCGCCGTCGTCACCACGCCGACGGTCCCGTCGACCGCCGCGCACATCTCGGCCAGCGCCTCGCGCACCGTGTCCGGCATGGCCTGGTCAGCCACCACGCGGTGCTGCGGGTCGACACCGGTGCGGCGTACAGCCTCCGGCAGGTCGGGGTCGGGGACGGCCGCGCGCGCGACCCGGGCCGCGAAGTCGAAGATCTCCGCGGAGTTGCGGTAGTTGGTCGACAGCCGGAAGTGGTGCTGGTCCTTGTCGCGCAGCGCGTGCTGCCGCGCCTGCTCGGCCTCGTCCGGCAGCGGCCACGACGACTGTGCGGGGTCACCGACGATCGTCCAGCTGGCGTAGCGGCCGCGGCGCCCGAGCATCCGCCACTGCATCGGCGACAGGTCCTGCGCCTCGTCGACCAGTACGTGCGCGTGCGCGTCGTCCTCGGTGCGCTGTGTGGTGCGCGGACCATGCGGGTTGCGGTCGCCGTGCGTGGTCACCTCGTGCACGGTCTCGTCGTGCAGCTCCACCGTGGGGTCGTAGGTCTCCTCGTGCTGGGCCGGATCGCCGAGCAGGTAGCGCAGCTCGTCGATGAGCGGCACGTCCTCGACCGACGGCTGGCCGTCGAGCCACGACGCCAGCAGCAGGTCGGCCTCGGCGCTGTCGAGGACACCGTGGGCGTACTCGCGCAGCCGGTCGCGGTCGGCCAGCCAGTGCCACACGTCGACGGCGTCCAGCACCGGCCACCACTGCGCGACGAAGGTGAGGAACGCGTCACTGCCACCGACCTCGTCGACGAACTCCTCCTTGCCGCGCGCACGGGCGCGCTCCCCGGCCACCTGCTCCCACAGCGCGTCGAGCAGCACCGCCGGAGCCCGCTCTACCGCCCGGTTGCGCCGCTGGGCGGCGAGCAGGTGGCGGCGCAGCCCGCGCAGCCGGTGCTCGTCGAGGCGCAGCACGTCGTCGCGGTAGAAGACGCGGAACTCGGTCGGCGCGCCCGGTACGGCGTCGCGTGCGGCCCGGCGCAGCGGCGTCAGCATGCGGCTGGAGCCCTTGACCGCCGCGACGGGCGCGGCGTCGTGGTGCGCCGCGTGCACACCGTCGACGACCTCGCCGACGGAGCGCAGCGTCACGGCGGTCTCGCCCAGGCTCGGGAGCACCCGCTCGATGTAGCGCATGAAAACGTCGGAGGGGCCGACGACGAGCACGCCGCCGCCCTCGAACCGGCGCCGGTCGGTGTAGAGCAGGTAGGCCGCCCGGTGCAGCGCCACCACGGTCTTGCCCGTGCCGGGACCTCCGCCGATGACCGTGACGCCGCGCGAGGGCGAGCGGATCGCGTCGTCCTGCTCCTTCTGGATGGTCGCCACGACCGAGTGCATCGACGCGTCGCGGGCCCGCTGCAGCTCGGCCATCAGCGCGCCCTCGCCGACGACCACCATGTCGTCAGGGGCGCCGTCCGCATCGAGAAGGTCGTCCTCGATGCTCAGCACCCGCGACTCCCGGCTGCGCAGCACGCGGCGGCGCACCACGTCCATCGGGTCCTGCGCGGTGGCCTGGTAGAAGACCCCGGCCGCGGGGGCGCGCCAGTCGACGAGCATCACCTCGCGGTCCTCGTCGCGGACCCCGATCCGGCCGATGTAGCGGGCCTCACCGTCGCGCAGGTCGAGGCGGCCGAACACCAGCCCCTCGTGCGCGGCGTCGAGCATCGCCAGCCGCCGCGCCGCGTGGTGCACCATCGCGTCGCGCTCGACCAGGCCGCTGTCGTTGCCCAGCCGGCCCCGGGCGTGCCCGTCGGCGGCGATGGCCCGGGCGGACGCCGCCGAGGCCTCCAGCCGCCGGTAGACGCTGTCGACGAACCGCTGCTCGTGCTCGAGCTCGCGCTGCTCCCTGGACACCCTGCTCCTTCATGCCCTCGAGGAAACCGAACGAGCTACTTTACTTCCTCGACGGCGGTGAACACACGCGAACGCTGGTCGAGACGTGGCCGCGGAGTCGGCATGATGGCCGGGGTGACCGTGACCGCCCCTACCCCGCAGACCGGCACTCGCGACCGCAGCCGGCGTGCGCTGCTGGTCGCGCTGGGCGTCGACAACCTCGGCTCCGGTCTGTTCCTGCCGCTGGCGCTGGTCTATGCCACCCGCGCCGTCGGGCTCCCGCTCGGGGTCGCCGGCACCGTGGTCGCGGTCGGCACCGCCGCCGGGCTGCTGGTGCCGCCGGTCGCGGGACGGCTGGTCGACGGGCTGGGGCCGCGGACGGTCGTCCTCGCCTCACAGCTGCTGCAGGCCGCCGGCGCCCTGGCCTACCTGGTGGCGCAGGACCTCGGCCTGGTGCTGGCCGCGGCGGTGCTGCTGGCGGCGGGCCAGCAGACCTTCTACAGCGCGTTGTTCGCCCTGGTCGCCGACGTCTCACCACCGGGGCCGAAGGACCGGCCGTTCGCCATGGTCAACATGGTCCGCTCGGGCGCCTTCGGCGCCGGGGCACTGGTCGCCGGCGTGCTGCTGTCGAGCGTCGACGTGGTGGGGCTGCGGATCGCGGTGGGGGTGAACGCCGCGACGTTCGTGGTGTGTGCGCTCCTGCTCGCGCTGTTCGTCCGCGACGAGCACCATCCTGGGCATGCCTCCGGTCTGCCGCGGGGCACGAATCGCGGGGTGCTGCACGACCGGGCCTACCTCGCGCTGATCGCGGTCACCGGCCTCGTCGCGCTGCTCACCGACTTCTTCCTGGTGGGCATGCCGGTATTCGCGCTCGACGTGCTGCACACGCCGGAGTGGCTGCCGGGCGTGCTGCTGGCGGTGGTCACCGTGCTGGGCAGCACGCTGGGTACGACGGCCGTCCGGGTGACCGGGCGGATGACCCGGACCGGCGCGATGATGCTCGGCGCCGCGGTCGGGCTGGTGTGGTGTCTGCTCAGCCTGGCGGCGCTGGTCGTCCCCGACGGGTGGCAGGCCGCGTGGCTGCTCGGCACGGTCCCGGTGCTGGCCGCGGGGTCGCTGCTGTTCGGGCCACGGGCCAACGCGGTCGCCGAGGCCGCCGCGCCCCGGGCGGTCCGGGGCCGCTACCTGGCGGCGTTCCAGTACGCCTTCACCGTCGCCGGCATTGTGGCACCAGCCGTGGTCGCGCTGTTCGCGCTCGGGGCTTGGGTGCCGTGGGCCGTGGTGTGTGCGGCCACGGGTCTGGGGATCGGCGGGCTGGGCTGGGTGACCCGCCGGCTCCCGACCCACGCCACGAGGGGCAGCTAAGCTGACGGTCTCCGGGGTCGCGGCCCCGAAGATCGTCGGTTGCAGCACGAGGCTGGGCCTCAGCGCGAGCGCTTCGCCAGGAACGCGCCCATCGCCTCGCGTGCCTCGTCGGAGGCGAACAACCGGGCCGATGTGGCCGCCAAGGCGTCCCCGTTCGCGTCGATGTCGGCGAGCATCTGCGCGTTCAGCAGCCGCTTGGTCTCACGCAGCCCCTGAGCCGCCGACCTCGCCAGCGAGGCGAGCACGGCCTCGACCGCCTTCTCCAGGTCGTCGGCCGGCACCGCCTGGGTGACCAGCCCGATCCGCGCGGCCTCGGCACCGCCGAAGGTCTCCCCCGACAGGTACGTCAGCGACGCGGCCCGCTCGGTCATCCGCGACATCGTCGTCAGCGAGATCATCGCCGGCGCGAGCCCGAGCCGCACCTCGGTGAACGCGAACGTCGCCTCCTCCGCAGCGACCACCACGTCGCACGCCCCGATGATCCCGATGCCACCCGCGCGCACCGGCCCGGCGAGCACTGCCACCACCGGCTTGGGATGGCTCAGGATCTGCCGGAACATCGCGACCAGCCCGCGAGCACTCTCCTCCATCCCGTCGGCGGAGGCCTCGGACATGTCCGCGCCGGAGCAGAACACCCGTCCCGAAGACCGGAGCACGACCACCCTCGTCGACTCGTCGGCGGCGGTGTCGTCGAGCGCCTGCCCCAGCTGGGTCACCAGTGCACGGGACAGCGCGTTGCGGTTGTGCGGCGAGTCGAGGGTGATCGTGGCGACGTCGTCGGACACCTCGAGACGGACCAGGTCTGGCACGGTGGCCATCCTTTCGATCGGTCGGCGCGGTGCGGAGGGACAACCTGGTGTGGAGCCTACGCATCGCGCCGCTCGACGGGTTCAGTACGACTTGGGCAGACCCAGCGTGTGCTGAGAGACGAAGTTGAGCACCATCTCCCGCGAGACCGGCGCGATCCGACCCACCCGGGTCGCGACCAGCATCGAGCCGAGACCGAACTCGGCTGCCACGCCGTTGCCGCCGAGCGTCTGCACGGCCCGGTCGACCGTCGCGCACGCGGCTTCGGCGGCAGCGTACTTGGCCATGTTCGCCGCCTCGCCGGACGCCTCGTCGTCGCCGGCGTCGTACAGCGCGGCCGCCTTCTGCGTCATCAGCCGCGCGAGCTCGATCTCGATCACCGACTGCGCCAGCGGGTGGGCGATCGCCTGGTGCGCCCCGATGGGGACGTCGAACACCGCCCGCTGCTTGGCGTACTCCGTCGCGCGGGCGAGCGCGTGCCGGGCCAACCCGGTGGAGAACGACGCCGCCATGATCCGCTCGGGGTTCAGCCCGGCGAAGAGGGCTGGCAGGCCGGCGTCCTCGTCTCCGACGATCGCGTCGGCAGGCAGCCGCACGTCGTCGAAGAACAGGGAGAACTGCCGTTCCGGCGACACCAGCTCCATCGATATCGGCCGCCACTCGAGCCCAGGCGCGTCGGTGGGTACGACGAACAGCGCCGGCTTGAGCCGGCCGGTGCGCGAGTCCTCCATCCGGCCCACCACGAGCACGGCCTCGGCCTCGTCGACCCCCGAGATGAAGGTCTTCTGCCCGTTCAGCACCCAGCCGTCGCCGTCGCGGCGTGCGGTGGTGGTGATCCGGTGCGCGTTGGAGCCGGCGTCGGGCTCGGTGATCGAGAACGCCATCGTCGTGCTGCCGTCGGCGAAGCCGGGTAGCCAGCGCTTGCGCTGCTCGTCGGTGCCGAAGCGGGAGATGACCGTGGCGCAGATCGCGGGCGACACCACCATCATCAGCAGCGGACAGCCTGCGGCGGCGAGCTCCTCGCACACCGCGGCGAGGTCGCCGACACCGCCGCCGCCCCCGCCGTACTCCTCGGGCACGGCGACGCCGAGGTAGCCGTGCTTGCCGACCGCCGACCACAGCTCGGAGGTGTGCTCGCCGCTCCGCGCGCAACGCAGGAAGTAGTCCCGGCCGAAGCTGTTCGCCAGGTCGGCGACCGCGCGCCGCAGCGCCTGTCGCTCCGGGGTCTCCGCGAACGCCGCGGGTGCGGCGCTCTGAGCGTTGTGGGGTGCTGTCATCGGTCGTCCCCTTCCGGTGTGATGACGGCGAGCACGGCGCCGGCGTCGACCTGCTGGCCGACCTGGACCGACAGCGCCGCCACGGTGCCGGGTTCGTGCGCGCGGATCGTGTGCTGCATCTTCATGGCCTCGAGTACGACGACCGGCCGGCCCGCCTCGACCCGCTCGCCCTCGGACACCGCGACCGAGACCACCGAGCACGGCATCGGAGCGAGCAGCGAGCCCGCGTCGACCTGCTCCTGGGGGTCGACGAACCGCGGCTGCCGACGCAGGTCGACGTGCCGCTGCGCGGAGTCGACGGCAACGACGCCGTCGCCGTAGGCCGCGACGTCGAAGCGCTGCTCCACGCCGTCGACCCGCATCGTGGCCGTGCTTGTGGTCACCTCAACGATTTCAACGCCGTCGAGGTCGCACGGCACCAGCCGGTCGCGCTGGTCGCGGTAGCGGGCGACGACCTCGTCGCCGCCGACCAGGTAGGACTTCTGTTGCGGCTGTGAGGAGACGTTGCGCCAGGCCGCGGGCGCGAACCGGGTGCGCCGCCGCTCCGCCTCGCAGACCGCGGCCGCCAGCGCGCCGACACGCACCCACCGTTCGCGGTGCGGTGACGCTCCGAGCGCGATGACGCGTTCGGGGCTCAGGTAGGCCGTGGTCGCACACCCGCCGAGGAAGGCCGGGTCGCGCAGCACGCCGACGAGCAGGTCGCGGTTGGTGCGCACGCCGTGGATCCGGGACGCGGCCAGGGCCCCGGCGAGCCGGCGGGCGGCCGTGTCACGGGTCGGCGCCCAGGCGACGACCTTGGCCAGCATCGCGTCGTAGTGCGGGCTGACCTCGCTGCCCGACTCGACTCCGCTGTCCACGCGCAGCCCGTACGACGCCGGCGTCGCGAACGCCACGTCGACGCCCGGCACCTCGAACCGGTGCACCGGCCCGCTCTGCGCCTGCCAGTCCTGCGCGGGGTCCTCGGCGTACAACCGGACCTCGATCGCGTGCCCGCGCGGCTGCGGCGGTGCCCCGTCCAGGGCGCGGCCCTCGGCGACCGCGATCTGTTGGGCCACCAGGTCGAGCCCGAACGCGCACT
>JALZDI010000134.1 GCA_030862655.1 Actinomycetota bacterium
GTGCTGGGCCGCGCAGCTCTCCGGTGCGCTGCTGGCCGGGGCGCTGGCCCGGCTGCTGGTCGCCGCCCCGGCCGTCGCGCCCCTGCAGGACGTCGGGCTGGCCACCCTGCTGGTGTCCGAGGCGTTGTTCGCGTTCGCGCTGTGCTACGTCGTCCTCGACCATCGCGAGCCCGGCGAGGTGCTCGCGGCGCTGACCGTGGTGGCGGGCGCCGCGCTGCTGGACCCGGTGGCGGGGTCGGCGTTCAACCCCGCGGCGGCGTTCGGACAGGCCGTGGCCGGCATCAGCGAGTGGACCACGATCTGGGTCTACCTGCTCGCCTGTCCGGCCGGCGGCGCGCTCGCCGGCATGGCGGCCGGACGGGTCGGCCAGGCCGGGCAGGCGAGTCAGGCCAGGTCGAGATCGGGGTAGAGCGGGTGCGCGGCCAGCAGCTCGGCCGATGCGGCCCTCGTGTTCTCTGCCACCCCGTCGGCCAGGCGGTACTTCGCCTTCGACGGCTTGCCGTCCCTGGTCGTGTCCGGCGTGGTGCTGCCGAGCACGTCGACGATCAGCGCGGCGACCCGGTCGAAGTCGTCGGCGCCGAAGCCACGAGACGTCAGCGCCGGCGTGCCGAGCCGGATGCCGCTGGTGTACCAGGCGCCGTTGGGGTCGGCAGGCACCGAGTTGCGGTTGGTGACCACGCCCGCGTCCAGCAGCGCGGACTCGGCCTGCCGGCCGCTCAGCCCGAAGCCGGACACGTCGAGCAGCACGATGTGGTTGTCGGTGCCGCCGGTGACCAGCTTGGCGTCGCGGCGCAGGAACCCCTCGGCCAGGGCCTTGGCGTTGTCCGCGACCGCTTGCGCATAGATGGCGAACTGCGGCTGCCGGGCCTCGGCGAGCGCGACGGCCTTGGCAGCCATCACGTGGCCCAGCGGTCCGCCGAGCACCATCGGGCAGCCCTTGTCCACGGCGTCGGCGAACTCGCGGGTGGTCAGCACCATGCCGCCGCGCGGTCCGCGCAGCGACTTGTGGGTGGTCGTGGTGGTCACGTGCGCGTGCGGCACCGGGTCCTCGTCGCCGGTGAAGACCTTGCCGGCCACCAGACCGGCGAAGTGCGCCATGTCGACCATCAGCGTGGCGCCGACCTCGTCGGCGATCTCGCGCATCTTCGCGAAGTTGATACGCCGGGGGTAGGCGGAGTAGCCCGCGATCAGCACCAGCGGCCGGAAGTCACGGGCCGCCTCGGCGACCCTGTCGTAGTCGAGGAGCCCCGTCTCGGGGTCGGTGCCGTAGCTGCGCTGGTGGAACATCTTGCCGGAGATGTTGGGCCGGAAGCCGTGCGTCAGGTGACCGCCGGAGTCGAGCGACATGCCGAGCATGCGCTGGTTGCCCAGCTCGTTGCGCAGTTTCTCCCAGTCGTCCTCCTCCATCGCGTTCACGTTCCTGACCCCGGCCGACTCCAGCGCCGGCGCCTCGACCCGGTTGGCCAGGATCGACCAGAACGCGACCAGGTTGGCGTCGATGCCCGAGTGCGGCTGCGCGTACGCGTGCTCGGCGCCGAACAGCTCACGCGCGTGCTCGGCGGCCAGCGCCTCCACCGTGTCGATGTTCTGGCAGCCCGCGTAGAAACGGTGCCCGATCGTGCCCTCGGCGTACTTGTCCGACAGCCAGGTGCCCATGGTGAGCAGGACGGCGGGCGAGGCGTAGTTCTCGCTGGCGATGAGCTTCAGCGAGGCCCGCTGGTCTGCGAGCTCCGCCCGGGTGGCGTCGGCGATGCGGGGCTCGACGGACGCGATCACGTCCAGCATCGAGCGGTAGGCGGTGCTCACGGCGTTAGGATCTGCGGTCATGGGCTCAGCCTAGTGTTGGTGGGCTGCGTCACGTATCCCGCCTGCAACCCGGGAGGCGTCTCTCTTCGTGAGATCACGTCTCATCATTCGGGACTGCTGTTTGCCCTATTGACAGTTTCTCCCGAATCATTCTCGTCATGACATCTGCTGCCGCAACGCACCAGTACCTCGTGGCCCGGCGCCACGTGGACTTCGGCCGCGTACGCAGCATGATGTGTCCGCCGGTCTGACCCCGCCCAGCTCTTGACCAGCCGGGCGCGCGGTCGCCCGGCAGGGCCAGCCTCGCCATCTCCTGCGAGGACAGGCGACCGAGCGAACGTGCGTCTCCCAACATCGGAGAGATCCACGTATGACACCCCCCGCCACCGCTACGCGGACCCGCCAGAAGCGCGGTGAGGGCCAGTGGGCCCTCGGTTACCACGAGCCGCTCAACGCCAACGAGCAGACCAAGAAGGACGACGACGCCCTGAACGTCCGGGCGCGGATCGAGAACATCTACGCGCATCACGGGTTCGACTCGATCGACGGAGCCGACCTGCGCGGCCGCTTCCGCTGGTGGGGGCTCTACACCCAGCGCAAGCCGGGCATCGACGGCGGCCGCACCGGCGCGTTGGAGCCGCACGAGCTCGAGGACAGGTACTTCATGCTGCGCGTGCGCATCGACGGCGGCCAGCTCGACCTCGAGCAGCTGCGCGCGATCGCCGACATCTCCACGACCTACGCGCGCGACACCGCCGACGTCACCGACCGGCAGAACATCCAGCTGCACTGGGTCCGCGTCGAGGACGTGCCGGCGATCTGGCAGCGCCTGGAGTCGGTGGGCCTGTCCACCCAGGAGGCCTGCGGCGACTGCCCACGCGTGGTGCTCGGCAGCCCGGTGGCCGGCATCGCCGCCGACGAGATCCTCGACCCGACCTGGGCGATCGAGGAGATCGAGAGCCGCTACGTCGGGAGCCCGGAGTTCTCCAACCTGCCGCGCAAGTACAAGACGGCGCTGACCGGCCACCCCAGCCAGGACGTCGCGCCGGAGATCAACGACATCTCGTTCGTGGGTTACGACCACCCCGAGCACGGCCCCGGCTTCGACGTCTGGGTCGGCGGCGGCCTGTCCACCAACCCCAAGCTCGCGCAGAGCCTCGGCGTCTGGGTGCCGCTGGAGGAGGTCCCCGACGTGTGGTGGGGCGTGACCAGCGTCTTCCGCGACTACGGCTACCGGCGCTTGCGCAGCCGCGCACGGCTGAAGTTCCTCGTCGCCGACTGGGGCGTGGAACGGTTCCGCGGGGTGCTGGAGACCGAGTACCTCAAACGGTCGCTGGTCGACGGCATCGAGGTCGGCAAGCCACCCCACACCGGCGACCACGTCGGCGTGAGCAGGCAGCAGGACGGCCGTTTCTTCGTCGGCGCGACGCCGACCGCCGGGCGCATCTCCGGCACGCAGCTGGCCAAGCTGGCCGACATCGTCGAGGAGCACGGCTCTGGCCGGCTGCGTACGACGCCGTACCAGAAGATCCTGGTGCTCGACGTCGAGGAGGACCGGGTCGAGTCGCTGGTCGAGGCGCTGGCCGGCATCGGGCTCGACGCCCGCCCGTCGAACTGGCGCCGCAGCACGATGGCCTGCACCGGCATCGAGTACTGCAAGCTCGCGATCGTCGAGACCAAGGACCGTGCGCGACAGCTGGTGGACGACCTGGAGCGGCGGATCCCCGACCTCGACACCCCGATCACGGTCAACCTCAACGGGTGTCCCAACTCCTGCGCGCGCATCCAGGTCGCCGACATCGGGCTGAAGGGCCAGCTCGTCATGGACGAGAACGGCGAGCAGGTCGAGGGCTTCCAGGTGCACCTCGGCGGTGGCCTGGGCCTCGACGCCGGCTTCGGCCGCAAGCTGCGCGCGCACAAGGTGACCTCCGACGCGCTGACCGACTACGTCGAGCGCGTCGTCCGGCACTACCTCGACGACCGCGACGAGGGCGAGCGGTTCGCGCAGTGGGCGGCCCGCGCCGACGAGGAGAAGCTGAGGTGAGCGCGCACGCGGCTCCGTTCCACTGCCCCTACTGCGGCGACGAGGACCTGCGCCCGCACGAGGACAAGCACGGCGCCTGGGAGTGCCGTTCGTGCCTGCGGGCATTCAGCCTCAAGTTCCTCGGACTGCTCACTCCGCCGGCCACAGGACAGGTGAACCCATGAGCGTCGACCTGGCGACGCCGCTGCTGCGCACGCCCCAGGAGGGCCGCAGCGCCGGCGAGCTGCGCGAGCTGGCCTCGATCGCCGGCCCCGAGCTCGAGCTGGCGCCGGCCGAGCTGATCATCGAGTGGGCGGTGGAGACTTTCGGCGACCGGTTCTGCGTGACGTCGTCGATGGCCGACGCGGCCCTGGCGCACCTGGCCGGCCAGGTCTCGCCCGGCATCGACGTGGTGTTCCTGGACACCGGCTACCACTTCGCCGAGACCATCGGCACCCGTGACGCGGTGGCGGCGACGCTGCCGGTCAACGTGGTGACCGCACAGCCGGAGCAGACCGTGGCCGAGCAGGACGCGGCCTACGGCAGGGACCTCTACAAGACCGACCCCGACCTGTGCTGCGCGCTGCGCAAGGTCGCCCCGCTCCAGAACGCCCTGGAGCGGTACGACGCGTGGGCCACCGGCCTGCGCCGCGACGAGACGCACAACCGCGTGATCACGCCGGTCGTCGGCTGGGACGAGCAGAAGGGCAAGGTCAAGGTCTCCCCGCTGGCCCGCTGGAGCGAGGACGACGTGGCGCGCTACATCGAGGACAACAACGTGCTGGTGAACCCGTTGCTGCACGACGGCTACCCCTCCATCGGCTGCTGGCCGTGCACCCGCCGGGTCGCCCCCGGCGAGGACAAGCGCGCCGGTCGGTGGGCCGGCACCAACAAGACCGAGTGCGGGATCCACGGATGACGCCCCGCAGCTTGCTCGGAAGGAGGACCCCCTGATGACCGCTCCCGCACTGGTCGCGCTCGCCCACGGCAGCAAGGACCCCCGTTCGGCCGAGACCGTGCACGCACTGTGCGCGCAGGTGCGCAGCCTGCGCCCCGACCTGCGGATCGAGGCGGCCTTCCTCGACCACTGCGAGCCCTCGCCCGCGCAGCTGCTGGACCGGCTCGTGGCCGACGGGTACGACGAGGTGGTCGTGGTGCCACTGCTGCTCAGCGCCGCCTACCACGCCCGCATCGACGTGCCCGCGGTCGTGCAGGAGGCCGCCGACCGGCACCCGCACCTGCGCATGCGGGTGACCGAGGTGCTCGGCGACGACATCCTGCTCGACGTGCTCGACCGCCGGCTGCGCACCGCGCTCAGGCAGACCCGGGCCCGAGAGCTCGACGCGCTCGTGCTCACCGCGGCCGGTTCCAGCGACACCCGCGCAAACGCCTCCGTGGCCCGGCTGGCCCGGCTGTGGGGGGCGCGGCACCGGCTGCCCGCGGTGGCCGCGTTCGCCTCCGCCGCACCCCCGGCCTCCGGCGAGGCCGTCCGCCGGTTCCGCAGCGAGGGTCGCCGGCACGTCGCGGTCGGGTCGTACTTCATCGCGCCGGGGTTCCTGCCCGACCGGGCCGAGGAGCTGGCGCTGGAGGCCGGCGCGATCGCGGTCGCCGAGCCGCTGGGCGCCGACCCCGAGGTGGCCTGGCTGGTGCTGACCCGCTACACGGTGGCCGCGGTGGAGCTGGTGCCGCTGCCCGCCTGACGCCGGCCGCTCAGCGACGCACGGTCATCGGCGGGTAGACGACCTCGTTGCGCGGGGTCAGCGCCGTCATGGGCTGCAGCCGGCCGTCGGGCAGCAGACCTGACACCGGCGTCATCCGCGCCTCGTCACCGTCGACCTCCACCAGGAGCAGGTGCGACTGCGCCGCCCACGCCCGGATGTGCGCCTCGTCGAACCGCTCGGGCACGGCCTCGCGCAGCTGGCCGCCGGCGCCGGACACGACGTAGGTACGACCACCGACCTGCGACAGCTGGAAGTTGTGCTCGTGCCCGGCCAGCAC
>JALZDI010000473.1 GCA_030862655.1 Actinomycetota bacterium
TGAGGTAGCGCTCGAACTCCTTGGCGATCGCCTCGCCGCTGGCCTCGGGCAGGTCTGCAGCGTCCCGGGACTCCTCCAGCGAGCGGACGTACTCGGCCACGTCGGTGTCCTCCCGCGACAGCTCGTCAACGCCCCGCTCCCAGGCCCGCGCCTCCTCGGGAAGGTCGCCCAGCGGCACCGACACGTCCAGCAGGTCCTCCACCTGTCCCAGCAGCGACAGGGTCGCCTTCGGGCACGGCGGCTGGGCGACGTAGTGGGGCACGGCGGCCCAGAAGGAGACCGCGGGCATGTCCAGCCGGTGGCAGGCGTCCTGGAACACCCCGACGATGCCGGTGGGGCCCTCGTAGCGCGACTCCTGCAGCTTCAGCCGCTCCACCAGCTCGGGGTCGGTGGCGGTGCCGGTGACCGGGATCGGGCGGGTGTGCGGCGTGTCGGCCAGCAGCGCCCCCAGCGTCACGACCAGCTGCACGCCCAGGTCGTCGGCGGTGGCCAGCAGCTGGGCGCAGAACTCCCGCCAGCGCATGTTCGGCTCGATGCCGCGCAGCAGCACGATGTCGCGTTCGGAGCCCGGGGGACGGCACACCGCCAGCTGCGACGTGGGCCAGGTGAGCTGCCGCTCGCCGTCGGCGTCGATCGCGACCGTGGGCCGGTTGACCTGGAAGTCGTAGAAGTCCTCGGGGTCGATCGCGGCGATGGTCTGGGCCGACCAGACCTGGATGAGGTGGTCCACGGCGCCGGAGGCCGACTCGCCGGCGTCGTTCCAGCCCTCGAACGCCGCGACCATCACCGGGTCGACCAGCGGCGGCACTTCCTCGAGTTCGATCACCATCTGAGCCTACGGCCCGGGGGGCGCGCGGTCCCAGAGACATCCGCGACGGCCGACGACCTGGCAGCACGCCGTATGGTGGACCGTCGTACCAGTCGATGGGATGAGGGAGTCTCGTGACCGCAGCAGCCAGCAGCCTCCGGCAGGCGCTCACCGAGCGCGTCGTGGTCGCCGACGGGGCCATGGGGACGAGCCTGCAGGCGTACGACCTCGCCCTCGACGACTTCGAGGGACACGAGGGCTGCAACGAGATCCTCAACGTCAGCCGGCCCGACGTGGTCGCCGAGGTGCACGACTCGTTCCTGGAGGTCGGGGCCGACTGCATCGGCACCAACACGTTCGGGTGCAACTTCGGCAACCTCGGCGAGTACGACATCACCGACCGCATCTACGAGCTCACCGTCGCCGGCACCCGGATCGCCCGGGAGCGTGCCGACGCCTGGAGCACCCCGGAGCGGCCCCGCTGGGTGCTCGGGTCGGTCGGCCCCGGCACCAAGCTGCCGACGCTGGGCCACATCGACTTCGGCACCCTGCGCGACGCCTACCAGGAGGAGGTCCGCGGCCTGGTCGACGGGGGCGCGGACGCCGTCCTCGTCGAGACCGCGCAGGACCTGCTGCAGGCCAAGGCCGCGGTGATCGGCGCCCGCCGGGCGCTGACCGCGGCTCCGGCCTCCGGGGCCGACCTGCCGCTGATCGTCAACGTGACGGTCGAGACCACCGGCACGATGCTGCTCGGCAGCGAGATCGGCGCCGCGCTGACCGCGCTGGAGCCGCTGGACATCGACATGATCGGGCTGAACTGCGCCACCGGCCCGACCGAGATGAGCGAGCATCTGCGGCACCTGTCCCGGCATGCCCGGGTCGGCGTCGGCTGCATGCCCAACGCCGGCCTGCCGCAGCTGACAGCCGACGGCGCGCACTACCCGCTCACCCCGGAGGAGCTGGCCGAGGCGCACGACACGTTCACCCGCGAGTACGGCCTGGCGCTGGTGGGCGGGTGCTGCGGCACGACGCCGGAGCACATCCGCCAGGTCGTCGAGCGCGTGCGCGCGCGGCCCCTGGCCGCCCGTGAGCCGGAGCCGGAGGCCGGCGTCTCCTCGCTGTACCAGCACGTGCCGTTCCGCCAGGACACCGCCTACCTCTCCATCGGCGAGCGCACCAACGCCAACGGCAGCAAGGCGTTCCGCGAGGCGATGGTGGAGGAGCGCTGGGACGACTGCATCGAGATAGCCCGCGCGCAGATCCGCGACGGGTCGCACCTGCTCGACCTGTGCGTGGACTACGTCGGTCGCGACG
>JALZDI010000474.1 GCA_030862655.1 Actinomycetota bacterium
CCCCCGCGGTGCTCGGTGGGCACGCCGATCCGGCGCAGCAACGCCGCCTGCGCCCACCGCCGCCGTCTCAGCTCATCGGCGAGGTCGGGACTGCTCTGGGTCGGCTGCAGCTGCGCGGCACGCTCACGCGCGCCGCCCCGCCGACGGATCGGCGGCGCCGCCGGGTCGAGCACGTCGGCCCCCCAGAGGCGCGCGGAGCCGGGATCGCGTAGCAGGACGCGGTCTCCGACACGCAACGGAACCGCGCGCTCCAGTGTCAGCCGGGCAATCGCGTCACCCAGCGGGCGATGGTGGCAGCCGAGCGCGGCGGCACCGACGTGCAGCACCGGACGGTCCGGGAGCGCGGAAGGACCTCGGACCCGCACGTCCACCTGCTCGGCGTCGTGCCAGGCGTCCGGGGTCACCAGCGCGCTGCCGCGCCGTAGGTCCGCGGAGACGCCGCGGCCCAGCCGCAGTGCGACCCGGGCTGTGCCGTGTGCGTGGTCGACCTCGCGGCCGAGGGTCTGCACACCCCGCACCCGCACGCGGTCGGTGCCGTGTCGCAACGTGTCCCCGACTCGCACCGTGCCGGCCGGCAGGGTGCCCGTCACCACCGTCCCGGCACCGCGGACCGAGAAGACGCGATCGACCCACAGCCGGACGTCGGCATGCGGATCGGCGGTCGGAAGGCGGCCCAGCATCCGTACCAGTGCCCGCTGCAGATCTGCGAGGCCCGCACCGGTGCGTCCGCTGACCGCCACAGCCTCCGCACCGGCGAGGCCCGTGCCGTTCGTCTCTGCGGCGACGCGGTGCAGCATCCGATCTGGTTCGGCCAGGTCGCTTCTCGTCACGGCGACTACAGCATGGCGAACGCCGAACGCCTCGAGTGCGGCCAGGTGCTCGGCCGCCTGGGGCATCCAGGCGTCGTCGGCGGCCGCCACGAGCAGGACGGCCGGCACGGGGCCGACACCGGCGAGCATCGTGGGCACGAACCGCTCATGGCCTGGTACGTCGACGAATGCGACCTCGCCGACCTCAGGCAGGGTGGTCCAGGCGTAGCCGAGGTCGATCGACAGCCCACGTCGGCGCTCCTCCTCGAGCCGGTCCGGGTCCGTGCCGGTGAGCGCCCGCACCAGCGTGGACTTGCCGTGGTCGACGTGGCCGGCTGTGGCGACGACGTGCATGCCGGTCAACCCGCGTACGCCGCGCGGACCGCGCGCAGCAGAGCGTCGTCCTCGCATGGGGCCACCGCGAGCAGGTCCAGCAGCAGCCGCCCGCGCTCGACGCGGCCCACCACCGCGGGCTCGCCGGTCCGCAGCCGTGCCGCTCCGTCCTCCGGGAGCGACACCGCCGCACTGGAAAGCCGGACGCCGGGCGCGCCACCGCCGCCCACGGCAGCGGTCGACCCCACCGCCTCGGCGTCGAGCCCCATCTCGTCAAGGCGACGAGCAAGGTTCTGCGCACGGACGTGTAGCGCCTCGACGTCGTTGTCCAAGGCCTGCAGGACCGGTGGCACGGGACCGCGCAGCGTCGCCTCCAGGGCGGCCAGGGTCAGCTTGTCCACGCGCATCGCCCTGGCCACGGGATGACGCCGCAGCCTCTGCACGAGCTCGGGCCTGCCCAGCAGCAGCCCGCACTGCGGACCACCGAGCAGCTTGTCACCGGAGCAGATGGCGAGGTCGGCGCCGGCCTCGAGCACCGTCGATGCGTCCGGCTCGTCCGGCAGCCGCGGATGGCGGCGGAGCAGCCCGGAGCCGATGTCGACGACGAGCGGCACCGGCAGCGCCGCCAGTGCCGCGACGGGCACGGAGGAGGTGAAGCCCGAGACCACGAAGTTCGACGGGTGCACCTTGAGCGCGAACGCCGTACTGGCCGTCACCGCCTCGGCGTAGTCCTCCAGCCGCACCCGGTTGGTCGTGCCCACCTCGCGCAGCACGACGCCGGCAGCGCTGAGCAGCTCCGGGATCCGGAAGCCGTCCCCGATCTCCACCAGCTCACCCCGCGCGACCACGACCTCCTGGCCGGCGAACGCGGTGGCCAACAGGGCCAGCGCCGCGGCGCCGTTGTTGACCACGTGCGCGTCCTCGGCCGCGGGTACGGCGGCCAGCAGCGCCGCGACCGCGCCGGCGCCCCGACGGCCC
>JALZDI010000475.1 GCA_030862655.1 Actinomycetota bacterium
TGCCCCGGATCGCCCGGACGGTGCGCGCCCACCTTCCCGACGTCGCCCTGGAGATCCACGCCGACCTGCTCACGCCGGCCCAGTGCGACGGGCTGCGCGAGGGCCGGTACGACCTCGGTGTGCTGCGCCCGCCCCTCTCCGGCGAGGGACTGGCCCTCCGCACGATCGAGGTCGAGCCGCTCGTGGTGGCGCTGCCGGCCGACCACCGGCTGGCGGCGGAGCCGGTGGTGGCAATGGCCGACCTGCGCACGGAGGGCTTCGTGGTCTACGGCAGCCGTGACTCGGCGGTCAACGAGGCAGTGCTCCGCAGCTGCGAGCGGGCCGGCTTCGCGCCGCGACGCGAGCACGAGGTCGCGGGAACCTCGGTGCTGCTGGCGCTGGTCGCTGCGGGACTCGGCGTGGCACTCGTCCCGGCCTCCGTCCGCGCCGTACCGCTGGCCGGCGTGGTTTTCCGCGATGTCGGGGACGCCGGCTCGGTCGAGCTCGCCCTCGCGTGGCGCACCGAGGATCCGTCGCCGCTGCTGCACTCGGTGGTCGACACTCTCGCCGACAGCGGCCTGTTCGCCAGCACGTCGCCCGCCGGGGTCGTCCGATGAAGGTCACCGAGGTGGAGGCGATACCGTTCGCCATCCCGTACCGCAAGCCCCTGCGCTTCGCCAGCGGAGAGGTGCACGTGGCCGAGCACGTGCTCGTCCGGGTGCACACCGACGACGGCGTTGTCGGGGTAGCCGAGGCGCCGCCGCGTCCATTCACCTACGGCGAGACCCAGACCGGCGTGGTCGCCGCGATCGAGCAGCTCTTCGCGCCGCAGGTGGTCGGCCTGAGCCTGCTGGAGCGGGAGATCGCGGGCACTCGTCTCGGCCGCACCGTCGGCAACCCGGTGGCCAAGTCCGCCGTCGACATGGCCATGTGGGACGCGCTCGGCCGCACCCTGGACCTCCAAGTCACCGAGCTGCTGGGCGGCTACACCGATCGGATGCGGGTGTCGCACATGCTCGGGTTCGACGAGCCCGCGGCGATGGTCGCCGAGGCGGAGCGGATGCGTGACTCCTACGGCATCACGACCTTCAAGGTGAAGGTCGGTCGGACGCCGTACCAGCTCGACACGGCGGTCGTGCGCGCGCTGCGCGAGGGGCTCGGCGAGACGGTGGAGCTGTACGTCGACGGCAACCGAGGCTGGTCGCCGGCCGAGTCGGCGCGCGCCCTGCGCGAGATGGCCGACCTGGGGCTGCTGTTCGCCGAGGAGCTGTGCCCGGCCGACGACGTGGTCGGCCGGCGATGGCTCGTGCAGCAGTGCGACCTGCCGTTCATCGCCGACGAGTCCGCGGTCACCCCTGCCGATGTCACCCGGGAGATCCTGGGCGGCTCGGCCACCGCGGTGAGCATCAAGACCGCCCGCACCGGCTTCACCCAGTCCCAGCGCGTCCACCACCTCGCGGAGGGCCTGGGAGTCGAGGTCGTCATGGGCAACCAGATCGACGGCCAGCTCGGCTCCCTCTGCAGCGTCGCCTTCGGGGCGGCATTCCGCCTCACCTCACGGCGGGCCGGCGAGCTGTCCAACTTCCTCGACATGAGCGACGACCTGCTTGCGGAGCCGCTGCGCATCCACGACGGCGAGCTCGTCATCCGCCCCGGCGCCGGTCTCGGCGTCGAGGTCGACCCCGACAAGCTGGCGCGCTACCGCCAGGACGCCTGATCGACACCTGAGCGACACCGACGTCGCACCAGCCACGCCGGAAGAAACCCGTGACACCCGAGGAGACCCACCATGACCGACCAAGCGACTCAGACCGCAACCGCAGCCGCTTCCGGGGCGTCCGCCACCGAACGCTTCAGGGCGGACAAGTCCGGCAACGTCGCGAACACCCCGAAGGAGCGCGTGGACCTGCTCGCCCGCGAGGTCCTCGAGGCGGTGCACGCGACGATCCGCAAGCACAAGGTCACCTACGACGAGTACAACGCGCTCAAGTCGTGGCTGATCAGCGTCGGTGACGACGGCGAGTGGCCGCTGTTCCTCGACGTCTGGATCGAGCACGTGGTGGAGGAGGTCGCCACCGAGCACCGGGAGGGCAACAAGGGCACGATCGAGGGCCCGTACTACGTCCCGGACGCGCCGG
>JALZDI010000135.1 GCA_030862655.1 Actinomycetota bacterium
CGGCCACGTCGTTGAGCGCCCGCTCGCCGTTGTGCCCGAACGGGGGGTGCCCGAGGTCGTGGGCGAGGCACGCGGTCTCGACCAGGTCGGGGTCGCAGCCCAGCGCACGCGCCAGCTCGCGGCCGATCTGGGCGACCTCGAGGGTATGCGTCAGCCGGTTGCGGACGAAGTCGTCACTGCCGGGCCGCACCACCTGGGTCTTGGCCGCCAGCCGGCGCAGGGCCGCGGAGTGCACCACCCGGGCGTGGTCGCGCTGGAAGGGCCCGCGGGCGGACCGCTTGGAGGGCTCGTCCACCCACCGGGCGGTGTCCCCGGGCCCGTAGCCGGACGCGGTCGGCGCTGCACCCATGGCAGCGATCATCGCAGCCTTCGCCCACACCGCTCGCCCAGCATGCGCCGTGCCGGCACGCCCCGGTTGCGCGGGCACGGTTTAGTGGGTCCCATGCAGCAGCGGGGCAGCGTCGGGGCGCTGGTGGTGGTCTTCGCGCTCGCCGGCTTCATGATGGCGCAGGTGGTGTCGCGGATGCCGACGCTACGCGACCAGGTCGACGCCTCCACCGCCCGCCTCGGTCTCGCGCTGCTCGCGGTCGGCATCGGCTCGGTGCTGGCGATGCCCTGGACGGCCCGGCTGACGAGTCGCTTCGGCAGCGCGGTCGTGGTGGGATGCAGCGCGACGCTGGGCATGGCCGGATGGGCGTCGCTGGCGTGGGTGAACAGCCCCACGACGCTGACCGTCGCGATGTTCGCGCTCGGCGCGATGGTCGGCACGTGGGACGTGGCGATGAACGTGCAGGGCAACGCCCAGGAGCGTCTGCACCGCCGCGTGCTGATGCCGCGGCTGCACGCCGGCTTCTCGGCGGGCACCGTGACCGGCGCGCTCCTCGGTGCGGGCAGCGCGGCCGCCGGGGTGCCGCTCGACCTACAGCTGCCCGTGGTGTCGGTCGCCGGGGTGCTGAGCATGCTGTGGTGCGTGCGGCGGTTCGCGCCGGACGCCGCGGCGCCACGTCGCACCCGGGCCGACCGGACCGGCCGCGAGGAGAGGCGACGGAGCCGCCTCACCCGGGTCGAGCTGCTGCTGGGGCTGCTGGCGTTCTCCTCCTCGCTGAGCGAGGGCGCGGCCAACGACTGGCTGGCGCTGGTGCTCGTCG
Source organism: Actinomycetota bacterium (assembly GCA_030862655.1). The sequence goes on from JALZDI010000135.1 coordinate 1,149, forward strand.
ACGAGCGCGGGGCCGCGGAGTCGGTGGGGGCGCTGACGTTCGCCGGGTTCAACGTGGCGATGACGCTGGGACGGCTCGGCGGCGGCGCCCTGATCCGGCGTACCGGCCGGGCGCCGGTGCTGCGGCTGGCCGCGGCCACCGCGATCGCCGGGATCGGCCTGGTTGCCCTGGTGCCCTTCCTCGCCGCGGCCGTGGTCGGCGGCGTGCTGTGGGGCCTGGGGGTGTCGGTGGTGTTCCCGGCGACCATGTCGGCCGCGGGCGAGGCGCCCGGCCGCGGAGCGCAGGCGATCGGCGTGGTCTCGACGATCGGCTACACCGGCTTCCTCGCCGGGGCGCCGACGATCGGTCTGGTCGCCGAGCAGGTGGGCCTGGACCTGGCCCTGCTGGTCGTCGCCGGCGTGTGCGGGCTGATCGTCGTCCTCGGCGGGGCCGCCCGCGAGCGCACCGCGCCGGCTCAGAGCACGGCGGCGCGCCCGGCCTCCAGCCGCGCGACCGGTACCCGGAACGGCGAGCAGGAGACGTAGTCGAGCCCCGCCTCGTGGAAGAAGTGCACGCTGTCGGGGTCGCCGCCGTGCTCGCCGCACACGCCGAGGTGCAGGTCGGGTTTGGCGGCCCGCCCGGCCTCGACGGTCATCCGCACGAGCGCACCGACACCGTCGCGGTCGATCGACTCGAACGGCGAGACCCCGAAGATGCCCTTGTCCATGTAGGCCCCGAAGAACGCCGCCTCCACGTCGTCGCGGGAGAAGCCCCACGTCATCTGGGTGAGGTCGTTGGTGCCGAAGGAGAAGAAGTCCGCCGCGCCGGCGATCTGCCCGGCGGTGACCGCGGCCCGCGGGAGCTCGATCATGGTGCCGACCGTGCAGTGCAGGTCGATGCCGGTCTCCGACGCGACCGCGTCGAGCACCCGCCGCACCTCGTCGCGGGCCAGCTCCAGCTCCTGCACGGTGGCCACCAGCGGCACCATGATCTCGGGCCGCGGGTCCCGGCCGGCACGCTTGAGCGCCACACAGGCGTCGGCGATCGCCTTCACCTGCATGCCGAACAGCCCCTCGACGACCAGGCCCAGCCGCACGCCGCGCAGCCCGAGCATCGGGTTCTGCTCGTGCAGCCGGTGCACGGCGTCCAGCAGCGTCGCGGCGCGGCCCGGGTCCTCCCCGCGCTCACGTGCCAGCGCGACCTCCACCGCGAGGTCGGTCATGTCGGGCAGGAACTCGTGCAGCGGCGGGTCGATCAGCCGGATCGTCACCGGCAGCCCGTCCATGGCGGCGAGGATCTGCTCGAAGTCGCCGCCCTGGTCGCGAGCGAGCTCGTCCAGCGCACGCTGCCGCTCGTCGGCGGAGTCGGCCAGGATGAGGTGCTCGACGTGCTGGCGGCGCTCGCCGAGGAACATGTGCTCGGTGCGGCACAGCCCCACGCCCTCGGCGCCGAACCGGCGCGCTCGGGCGCAGTCGTCGGCGGTGTCGGCGTTGGTCCGCACCCGCAGGTGCCGACGCCGGTCGGCGTGCGTCATCAGCCGGTGCACGGCGCCCACCAGCTCGTCGGCCTCGGCGTCGTCGGCGTGCAGCTCGCCCTCGAAGTAGTGGGTGACCGGCGACGGCTCGACCGGGACCTCCCCGACGAAGACCTCGCCGGTGGTGCCGTCGATCGAGACCGTGTCGCCCTCGGACAGCCGCACGCCGCCCGGTCCGCGCAGCTGTCGGTTCGCGGCGTCGACCTCGAGCTCCTCCGCGCCGCACACGCAGGTCTTGCCCATGCCGCGGGCGACCACCGCGGCGTGCGAGGTCTTGCCGCCGCGGCTGGTGAGGACGCCGCGGGACGCGATCATCCCGGACAGGTCGTCGGGGTTGGTCTCGCGCCGCGCGAGCAGTACCGACCGGCCCTGCCCGGCCCACTCGACGGCCCGCGCGGAGTCGAACACCAGCTCCCCCGAGGCGGCGCCGGGCGAGGCGCCGATGGCGGTGGTCAGCACCTCGCGGTCGGCGTCCTCGACGAACCACGGGAACATCAGCTGGGCCAGCTGCGCCCCGTGCACCCGCCGCAGCGCCTCGTCGGCCTCGATCAGCCCCTCGTCGAGCAGCTGGCAGGCGACCACGAACGCCGCCGCCGCGGTGCGCTTGCCGACGCGGGTCTGCAGCATCCACAGCTTGCCGCGCTCGATGGTGAACTCGATGTCGCACAGGTCGAGGTAGTGCCGCTCCAGCGTGCTCATGATCTCGAGCAGCTCGTCATACGAGCGCTTGTCGAGCTGCTCCAGCTCGGTGAGGGGGCGGGTGTTGCGGATGCCGGCGACCACGTCCTCGCCCTGCGCGTTCTGCAGGTAGTCGCCGTAGACGCCCTGCGCGCCCGAGCCCGGGTCGCGGGTGAAGGCCACGCCCGTGCCGGAGTCCATGCCGATGTTGCCGAAGACCATCGCCACGACGCTGACCGCAGTACCCAGGTCGCCGGGGATTCGCTCCTGCCGGCGGTAGAGGACGGCACGCTCGGCGTTCCAGGACTCGAAGACCGCCCGGATGGCCAGGTCCATCTGCACCCGCGGATCCTGCGGGAAGTCGCGGCCGGCGTGGCGGGACACGATCTGCTTGAAGTCCTCGACCAGGGCCTGCAGGTCCTCGGCGGTGAGGTCGAGGTCGTCGTCGGTGCCGCGCGTCTGCTTGCGCTTCTCGATGGCCTTCTCGAAGGGCTCGCCGTCGATCCCGAGCACGGTCTTGCCGAACATCTGGATCAGCCGGCGGTAGGAGTCCCAGGCGAACCGGTCGCTCTCGGCCTGGCGGGCCAGGCCCTGCACGGAGTCGTCGTTGAGACCGACGTTGAGCACCGTCTCCATCATCCCGGGCATGGAGAACTTGGCGCCGCTGCGCACCGACACCAGCAGCGGGTCGTCGGTGTCGCCCAGGCGCTTGCCCATCGCGTCCTCGAGAGCCTGCAGGTGCCGGCCGATCTCCTCGTCGAGCCCGTCCGGGGCGGTGCCGTGCTCGAGGTAGGCCTGGCAGGCCTCGGTGGTGATCGTGAAGCCGGGAGGGACCGGGAGCCCGAGGTTGCTCATCTCGGCGAGGTTGGCGCCCTTGCCGCCCAGCAGGTCCTTCATGTCCTTGCTGCCCTCGGCGAAGTCGAAGACGTACTTGGGCATGTCGAACTCCCGATCGGCTCGGCGGACGGTCCCCTGCCGGGACCATACCGCCCGGTAGGGCCGGGTCAGCCGCCGGAGATCCCCGACTCGGCCGCGGCGTCGACCTCGACCGCGTCGCGGTCGGCCAGCCAGCCCTCGGGCAGCGCCACCTGCTTGGGTGTGCCCTGCCGTCCCCGGGGCGTGCCCAGCTCGGCGGTCGGGTACGGCTCGTCGGGGTCGAGCCGGGCCAGCAGCGCGTCGAGGTCGGCGAGGGTGGAGACCAGGCCCAGGCTGCGGCGCACCTCTCCCCCGGCGGCGAAGCCCTTGAGGTACCACGCGATGTGCTTGCGGAACTCCTTGCAGCCGCGCTCCTCGCCCATCGACTCCACCAGCAGCTCGCAGTGCCGGCGCATCACCGCAGCGACCTCCCCGAGCCTCGGCAGGGCGGTCCCGGACTCGCCGGAGAACGCCGCGGCGAGGTCGCGGAACAGCCATGGTCGGCCCAGGCAGCCGCGGCCGACGACGACGCCTGCGCAGCCGGTCTGCTCGACCATGCGCAGCGCGTCGGCGGCCTCCCAGATGTCGCCGTTGCCGAGCACGGGGATGTCGACGTGCTCCACCAGCGCGGCGATCGCGTCCCAGTCGGCGGCCCCCGAGTAGTGCTGGGCGGCCGTGCGGCCGTGCAGGGCGATCGCCGCGCAGCCGGACTCCTGCGCGATCACGCCCGCGTCGAGGTAGGTCAGGTGCTCGTCGTCGATGCCCTTGCGGGTCTTCATCGTCACCGGCACGGCGTACGGCTCGGCGGCGCGCACGGCCGACTCCAGGATCTGGCCGAGCAGCCGCCTCTTCCACGGCAGGGCGGAGCCGCCGCCCTTGCGGGTGACCTTCGGGACGGGGCAGCCGAAGTTGAGGTCGACGTGCTGCACGCCGTACTCGCCGCACAGGACCTCGACGGCCTTGCCCACGTAGACCGGGTCGATGCCGTACAGCTGCACCGACCGCACCCGCTCGGCCGGGTCGAACGCCAGCATCGCCAGCGTGGTGCGGTCACGCTCGACGACGCCCCGCGAGGTGGTCATCTCGCAGACGTAGAGCCCGGCTCCCTGCTCGCTGCACAGCCGGCGGTAGGCGACGTTGGTCACGCCGGCCATCGGGGCCAGCACGACCGGCGGCGTCACCGTCAGCCCGCCCAGGGACAGCGAGGTGGGAGGGGTCATCCCGCCATTGTCGCAAGCCCGCCGAGGCCCCCGCCCAGGGTGGCTCAGCCCACCGGCCAGCTGTAGGGGGCGGTGCCGTCCTGGAAGCGGTACTGGACCGCCTCGAGGGTCGTGCCCTCGGGCAGCAGGTAGATCAGGCAGGTCTGTGCGGTCTCACCCGCGGTGAACGCCTTCGGCAGCGGCTCGGGTGGGCACTCCTTGAACGTCCCGACGACGTCGGCCGGCGGCCGCACGGTGCCGGTCGAGTCCAGCCCCCACAGCGTCACCCGGCGGCCGGTGAGGTCGCCGGTACCGCCCTTGGTGACCTCCACGTCCGCGTAGTAGGGCGTCG
>JALZDI010000136.1 GCA_030862655.1 Actinomycetota bacterium
TCGACCATGACCTCGGCCAGCTCGCGCGCCTGTTTCAGCTCCTTCATGAACGCCCCCGTCCCGACCTTCACGTCGAGGACCAGCGCACTGGTGCCCTCGGCGATCTTCTTGCTCATGATCGAGCTGGCGATCAGCGGGATCGCCTCCACCGTGCCGGTCACGTCGCGCAGCGCGTAGAGCTTCTTGTCCGCGGGGGCGAGGTTCTCCCCCGGCGAGCAGACCACCGCGCCGACCTCCTCGAGCTGGCGGAGCATCGCGTCGGTCGAGATGTCGGCGCGCCACCCGGGGATCGACTCCAGCTTGTCCAGGGTGCCTCCGGTGAAGCCGAGGCCGCGCCCGGACAGCTGCGGCACCGCCACGCCGCAGGAGGCGACCAGCGGGGCCAGCGGGAGCGTCGTCTTGTCACCCACGCCGCCGGTGGAGTGCTTGTCGGCCGTGGGGCGCGACAGGTGGCTGAAGTCCATCCGCTCACCGGAGGCGATCATCGCCGCGGTCCATCGCCGGATCTCCCGCCGCGTCATCCCGTTGAGCAGGATCGCCATCGCCAGCGCGGCCTTCTGCTCGTCGGCCACCACGCCGCGGGTGTAGGCGTCGATGACCCAGTCGATCTGGTCGTCGGACAGCTCCCCGCCGTCACGCTTGTGGACGATCACCTCGACGGCGTCGTGCGGCTCCATGTGCTCAGCCCCTTCCCGTCACCCGGACCGACTCGTAGCCCCGCAGCACCAGTGTGGGCCGTCGGCGCGGCGGACCGGCCGGCGCCAGCCCGGGGAACGCGCCCACCAGCCGCCGCAGCGACTCGGCCAGCTCCATCCGGGCCAGCGGCGCGCCCAGGCAGAAGTGCACCCCGGCGCCGAACGCCAGGTGCGGGTTGGGGTCGCGGCGTACGTCGAGTGCGTCGGCGCGCGCGAAGACCGCCTCGTCGCGGTTGGCCGATCCCAGCAGCACCGCCACCTTCTCCCCCGGCTGCACGGTCTGCTCACCCAGCGGCACCGCGTCGGTCGCGGTACGCTCGAACAGCTGCAGGGCGGAGTCGAAGCGCAGCATCTCCTCGACCGCGGTGACCGCGACGCCGGGGTCGGCGCGCACCAGCGCCAGCTGGTCGCGATGCTGCAGCAGGGCCACCAGCCCGTTGCCGAAGACGTTGACCGACGCCTCGTGCCCGGCGTTGAGCAGCAGCACGGCGGACGCGACCACCTCCGCCTCGCTCAGCCGGTCCTGCTCGTGCTGGGCGCGGACCAGGTCGGAGAGCAGGTCGTCGCCGGGCTCGCGACGCTTGCGTCGGGCATGCTCGCGCACGTAGTCGGCGAAGTGCCCGCTCGCCGCGACCGCCGCCTCCTCCACCCCGGCTGTGCGCCGCTCCTCGTACATGCGCACGATCGCCTGCGACCATGTCCGAAGCATCCGGTGGTCCTGCGGAGGCATGCCGAGCAGCTCCGCGATGACCAGCACCGGGAGCGGCTCGGCGTACTCGGCGACAACGTCGAAGCCGTCCGGGTCCACGGCGTCGAGCAGGCCGTCGGCGAGCTCGGCGACCCTGGGCCGCAGCCGATCGACGTGGCCGCGACCGAACGCCTGCGCCACCAGTCGGCGCAGCCGGGTGTGCTCGGGCGGCTCGTTCTCCATCATCTGGTGGCGGTGCAGCAGGTTGAACGGCTCGAACCGCGACACCGGCTGCCGGTCGCTCCACCAGCGCCCCAGCCGACGGTCACGCAGCGCCACGTCGACCTCGGCGTGGGCGAACACCAGCCAGCGCCGCGTCGGCTCGTGCCACAGCACCGGACCACGCGCGCGCATCCGCGCCATCTCGGGATAGGGGTCGGCCACGAACCCCGGGTCGGTCAGGTCCAGGTCGGCGACGGGACGCGAGGGGCCCACCGGGCCTCACCGCCGCAGGTGGTCGGGACCGAACGCGTCCGGCAGCACCTCGGCCATCGGGCGCACGCCCTGCGCCGTCTGCAGCAGCATCTCCGGTCCTCCGTGCTCCCACAGCAGCTGCCGGCAGCGCCCGCACGGCATGATCACCGCGCCGTGCCCGTCGACGCACACCACCGCCACCAGCCGTCCGCCGCCGCTGGCGTGCAGCTGCGAGACCAGGCCGCACTCGGCGCACAGCCCGACGCCGTACGACGCGTTCTCGACGTTGCAGCCTGCGACCACCCGGCCGTCGTCGACCAGCCCGGCCGCGCCGACCGGGTAGGAGGAGTACGGCGCGTAGGCGCGGCGCATCGCCGACCGCGCCGCCTCCTGCAGCGCGGCCCAGTCGACGTCGGGGTCGCCCGTGCCCGCAGCCATCACACCGCCTCGCCTCGCCGGTATCGTCCGCCGATGCCGGCCGGGGGCCGCAGCCGCTGCGCGGCCAGCGAGAGCACCAGCAGCGTGGTGAGGTAGGGCGTGAGGCTGGTGAACTCGGCCGGCACCGTGTCGGTGACCAGGTAGATCCACAGCACCAGCAGCGCGATCGCCATCGCGACACCCGACGTCACGACACGGCGCCGGTAGAGCTGCCATCCGGCCAGCAGGGCCAGCCCGACGGCGAGCAGCAGCAGGAGCGCGTGCACCGACGTGGGCCCGCTGCGCAGGCCGAGGGTCTCGGTGTAGCCGAACAGGCCCGCGCCGGTGACCACACCGCTGGGCCGCCAGTTGCCGAAGATCATCGAGGCCAGGCCGATGTAGCCGCGGCCGCCGGTCTGCCCGTCGCGGTAGATGCCGGCTGCCACGATCGCCAGGAACGCCCCGCCGAGGCCGGCCATCGCGCCGGAGACCGTGATCGCGACGTACTTGTAGCGGTAGACGTTGAGGCCGAGCGACTCGGCGGCGACGGGGTTCTCGCCGCAGGAGCGCAGCCGCAGCCCGAACGGCGTGCGCCACAGCAGGTACGACGTGGCGACGAACAGCGCGATCACGACGACGGTCAGCGCGGAGACGCCGCTGGTCAGCGCGGCCACCAGCGCGCCGAGCTCGGACAGCGCGAACCAGCCCTGCTGCTCCAGCCACAGCGCGGCGTCGGAGACGCCGGGCACGGTGATGCTGGGCAGGGCGGGGATCGGCGGCGACTGGGTCGGGCCCGCCTGCGGGAGGCCGGTGAACGTGAGCGCGGCGAGGTACTGCGCGGCGCCCAGCGCGATGATGTTGATCGCGACGCCGGAGACGATGTGGTCGACGCCGAAGGACACGGTGGCCAGCGCGTGCAGCAGCCCGCCGAGCGCCCCGCAGAACGCCCCGAGCACGACCGCTCCCCAGGCGCCCCAGACGTAGCCGCCGTAGCCGGCCCCCCACGTGCCGAGGATCATCATCCCCTCGAGGCCGATGTTGATCACACCGGAGCGCTCCGACCACAGCCCGCCCAGACCGGCGAGGCCGATCGGGACCGCGGCCGCGACCGCCGTACGCAGGGTGCCGGAGGTGAAGATCTGCTCGGCGCCGGTGACCGCGCGCAGAGCGGCGACCGCGACCAGCGTCACCGTGAGCGCGAGCAACACCCGCGGCCAGGTCCACGCCGGGCCACGCGCGGCTACCTGGCGCGCCTGCGTGGTGATGACGGTCATGTCGTGACCCCCTCCACCGCGGCACCGACCATCCTCTCCTCGCGCCGCACGAGGTAGCGCTGGACCGCCTCGTAGGCGATGACGACCGACATCACGATCACGCCCTGGATGATCAGCACCAGCTCGGGCGAGACGCTGGCGAAGATCTGCAGCTTGTTGCCCTGCTCGTCGAGGTAGGCGAACAGCAGCGCTCCGAACGCGACACCGACCGGGTTGTTGCGGCCGAGCAGCGCCACCGCGATGCCGGCGAACCCGAGGCCGGGCTGGAAGGTGACGCCGTACTGGTAGTACTCGCCGAACAGCAGCGGCATGCCGATCAGTCCCGCGACCGCGCCGGAGAGCAGCATCGCCGCCACGGTCATCCTGCGCACGCTGATGCCGCTGGCCATCGCCGCCGTCTGCGACTGGCCGGTAGCGCGCAGCTCGAAGCCGAACCTGCTGCGCCGCAGCATCACACCGTAGGCGACGCCGACCGCGACCGCGAGCAGGACCAGCCCGTAGACCTGCTCGGGCTCGCCGGGGATCAGCGAGAAGCCGGGGACGCGGCTGGCCTCGGGCACCGGCTCGGTGCCGATCAGGTTGCCCTGGGCGACCGCGACCTTGCGCAGCAGGTAGGCGACGACGAAGGTCGCGACGAAGTTGAGCATGATCGTGCTGATGACCTCGTGCACGCCGCGTGTCACCCGCAGCACCCCGGCGATGCCCGCCCACACGGCCCCGACGAGTACGGCGGCCAGCAGCGCGAGGACCGTGTTGAGCACGCCGGGCAGCCATGCCTGGCCGGCGATCCAGGCAGCCACGAACGCCGCGATGCGGTACTGCCCGTCGACGCCGATGTTGAACAGCTTCATCTGGAAGCCGATGGCGGCCGCGATGCCGGACAGGTAGAGCACGGCGCCGGAGTTGATGACGTTGATGATGTTGCGGGGGTCCGGTCGCGACAGGATCGTCTGCCACACGAGGAGCACCGGGTCGCCGGCGACCAGCAGCACCAGGCTGGTGATCACCACCGCCATCACCAGCGCCAGCACCGGCGCGGCGAGCACCGGCAGCAGGGCCTTCAGCCGGGCGCTCATCCGGTCTTCTCCCCCGCGCCGGTCATCGCCGAGCCGAGCTGCTCGGGGGTGACCGTGCGCGGGTCGAACTCGCCGACGAGTCGGCCGCGCAGGATCACCTCGATGCGGTCCGAAAGCCCGATCAGCTCGTCGAGGTCGGCCGAGACCAGCAGCACGGCGAGCCCCTCGCGCCGCGCCTCGCGGATGTGCTCCCAGATCGCCGCCTGGGCGCCCACGTCGACGCCGCGGGTGGGATGTGCCGCCACCAGAAGCACCGGGTCGCCGCTCATCTCGCGCCCGACGACCAGCTTCTGCTGGTTGCCCCCGGACAGCGCGCGGGCGAGCACGTCGACGCCGGGTGTGCGCACGTCGAACTTGTCCACGATGCGCTCGGTGTCGGCGTGCGCACCGCGCCGGTCGATCCAGCGGCCCCTGGCGCTGGGCTCGCGCGTGTGGTGGCCCAGCACCCGGTTCTCCCACAGCGGCGAGTCCAGCAGCAGCCCGTGCCGCTGCCGGTCCTCGGGGATGTAGCCGACACCGAACTCGCGCCGCCGGCTGGTGGACCAGCGGGTGACGTCGTCGCCGCGAAGCCGGATGTGGCCGCTGTCGGGCGTGCGCATGCCCATCACGGTCTCCACCAGCTCGGCCTGCCCGTTGCCCTCCACGCCGGCGACGCCGAGGACCTCGCCGGCGCGGATGGTGAAGGACACGTCCGCGAGCAGGTCGCGGCCGCCCTCGCCCAGGTGCAGCCGGTCGGCCTCGAGCAGCACGGTGTCGGTGACCGTGGAGTGGTCTGCGCTGGGCGTGGGCAGCTCGGAGCCGACCATCATCTCGGCCAGCTGCCGCGGGGAGGTCGCCGCCGGGTCGGCGGTGCCGACGGTCGTGCCGCGGCGCATCACCGTGATCTCGTCGGCGATCGCGAGCACCTCGTCGAGCTTGTGCGAGATGAACAGGATCGTGATGTCCTGCTCCTTCAGCCGGCGCAGGTTGTCGAACAGCTCCTCGACCTCCTGCGGCACCAGCACCGCGGTCGGCTCGTCGAGGATGACGACCCGTGCGCCGCGGTAGAGGACCTTCACGATCTCGATGCGCTGTCGCGCGCCGACGCCGAGCTCCCCGACGCGGCGGTCGGGCTGCAGGCCGAAGCCGTATGCGTCGGAGATCTCCTGCACCGCCCGACGGGCATCGGCCCCGATGC
>JALZDI010000137.1 GCA_030862655.1 Actinomycetota bacterium
TCGAGGACGTCACCGTGCGCGTGCCGGTCGTGCAGTAGCCCCCAAGCCCGCGCGGCCGCCGTGCAGGCCGGCGGCCATGCGAGGGAGCAGCACCGGGTCGCTCGTCGCCACGGTCTGCGGGTCGCTGCCCGGCGCCGTGCTGCTCGCTGCCGGTCAGACCCAGTCGCTCTCGTGCTCCGCGAAGAACCTGACGCGCTGCTCGTCGGCGGCGTCGGCGAGGTGCTGCAGGCCCTCGACGCAGCCCTCCCGCGCCGCGCCGGGGGCGAACAGCAGCAGCATCGAGGCGGGCACGCCGGCTCCCTCCTACGGGCGGATGTTCTGGTTGAGGTGGAACAGGTTGTCGGGGTCGTAGCGGCGCTTGGTCTCGACCAGGCGGTCGTAGTTGCCCCGGTAGTTGGCGCGGATGCGCCCCTGGTCGTCGCCGGCCATGAAGTTGACGTAGCCGCCCTCCTCCGAGTGCGGAGCCGTGGCCTCGTAGTAGTCGCGCACCCAGGCGATGTTGTCCTCGTTGTCGGCGGGGTCCGGCCACATGCCTGCGATCACGGTCGCGAACGTCGCGTCACGGTAGGCGAACGCGGTCGCGTCGGCCGGCACGTGGTGGCAGGCCCCGTTGATCGGATAGATGTGCATGGTGGAGTTGACCGCCGGCAGCTTCGGTCCGTGCACCAGGTGCGCCTCGATCGCCGCGTCGGTGAGCTCGGTGTTGAAGTTGGCCTTCCAGTAGTGCTGCAGACCGGGAGGCACCAGCCCGTCGAAGGCCGCGTTCAGCGCCGGGTACGGCATCGGGCCCACGTGCTCGGCGACGATGGGCGCCACGTCACGGAACGGCGCCAGCTGCCTCTCCCCCTCGGCCAGTGGACCGGCCCAGCACGCAACCACCGCGATGAACGGCTCGCCGTGCCGCTCCTCGGGGATGAACGGCAGCGGTGGCGCGATCTGGAACGCCGGGAACGCGCCGAGCTGCTCGGGCGCGGCGACGATGTAGTCGCGGTACATGCGCAGCACATCGCCGGCGTGCTCGAGCTCGTAGAACATCGGCCCGCCGTAGATGTCGCGCACTGGGCTGAGCCGGAAGTCGAACGACGTCACCACGCCGAAGTTGCCGCCCCCGCCACGCAGCGCCCAGAACAGGTCGTCGTGCTCCTTCTCGCTGACCACGAGGAACTGCCCGTCCGCGGTCACCACGTCGGCGGACAGCAGGTTGTCACAGGACAGTCCCAGCCCCCGGGCGAGGTAGCCGATGCCGCCGCCGAGGGTCAGCCCGCCGACCCCGGTGGTCGAGATGATCCCGCCGGTCGTGGCCAGCCCGAACGGGTACGTCGCGGCGTTCACGTCCCCCCAGGTGGCGCCGCCCTCGACGCGCGCGGTCTGGGTGAGCGGGTCGACCCGCACGCCCCGCATCGCCGAGAGGTCGAGCACGACACCCTCGTCGCAGGTGCCGAAGCCCGGGACGCTGTGGCCGCCGCCGCGGACGGCCAGGTCCAGGTCCTCCTCCCGGGCGTAGTCGACGACCGCCATCACGTCGCCGGCGTTCGCGGCCCGGACCACCGCCCGCGGGTGCCGGTCGACCATCGCGTTGTGCACCCGGCGCGCCTCGTCGTACCCCGCATCGCCTCTGCCGATCACCGGGCCGCGCACCCTCAGGCGCAGCCGCTCGATGGTTGTGTCCATGTCCCCTCCCCGGTCGCTACGTGCTTCCTTCGAGCGTGCGCCCGCGCAGCGGCCCCGGCTAGTTGCGGATCTGTAGCCGACCGGTTGCTCTCTGTGTACGGGAGCAGGATCCTGGCTACGTCGAGCTGCGCCGACCGGGCTCAGCGCGGATCGCGCCCGAGGAACGCCAGCAGTCGCGCGCTCGCCCCGGCCGCGACGGGTACGTCGACCGGGGCGGCGAACCTGGCCGGCCGGTCGCCGTCGCTGACCAGGCTCGGAGCCACCTCCAGCAGGTCGGCGGCCAGCGGCTCCGGCAGCGGTCGGTCGTGCCCGCAGGCGTGGGCCACGTCCCACCCGTGCACGGCGATCTCCAGCGCGCCCGCACTGGCGAGCACCTCGGCGGCGACCGGTGACCCCGCGACCGACACCAGGTCGGCGCCGCCGTTGTTGGTCCAGGCGCCGAGAAGCGCACAGGCCCGCACCCGCAGCGACGCGACGGGGTCGGCCGCAGGCGGCTCGGACCGGCGCGGACGCAGCAGCACGTAGCCGGCGTCGGCGCCCTCCTGCAGGGCGAGCAGCGAGTCGTCCATGTGGCTCAGCAGCGCGCGCAGGTCCCAGGCGCGGCACGGCGTGGGCCGCCCGAGGTCGCCGTACCCGACCAGGTGCAGGCTGGCGCGGGTGTAGCCGGTCGCCCGCTCCAGGAGGGCGAGTGCGTGCGCGGCGGTCGCGGGGCCGGGTGTCGCGGACGCCATCGTGCTCCGCTCAGCCGGGGACGTGCTGCGGCGCCGGGACGGTCTCGGGCAGACCGAACCTGGCGAACAACGAGGTGTCGAAGAACGCGGCCACGTGGCTGACCCGACCCCTGGTCAGCGTGAGCACCTGCAGGTGGAACGGCCGGAAGACGTCGTCCTCGCCGCGCATGTACAGGCCGAACGCGGGCTGCCCGTTCGCCGTGGTCGCCACCATCGGCATGTCGTGGCGCCCGCCGGGGCAGCGGGTGTCGATCAGCCGCGCGATGGTCTCGGGGCCCTGGTACCAACCGGTGAACGGCGGCATCTCCCAGACGGCCTCGGCGGTGAACATCTCGACGATCGCGTTCACGTCCTTCTCCCAGAACGCCGTCACGTAGCGCTCCAGCAGCGCCTGCTGCTCCGGCGAGGTCGGCTCGACGACCGTGTCCTCGGTCGGGGCAGCCTCCTTCAGCTGGGCCCGCGCCCGCTGCAAAGTGCTGTTCACCGCGACCGTGGTGGTGCCCAGCGCCGTGGCGACCTCGGCGGCGCGCCACTTGAGCACGTCGCGCAGCACGAGTACGGCGCGCTGGCGCGGGGGCAGGTGCTGCAGCGCGGCGACGAACGCCAGCCGGATGCTCTCGCGCGAGGTGACGATCGCGGCCGGGTCGGAATGGTCGGCGCCGACCAGCACGTCGGGCATCGGCTCCAGCCAGGGCACCTCGCCCTGCTCGACCAGCGGCTCCTCGGGCCCGCTGCTCGGTGCGCCGAGCCCGGTCGGCAGCGGCCGCCGGTCGCGCCCGTCGAGCGCGGTGAGGCAGACGTTGGTGGCGATCCGGTACAGCCAGGTGCGCAGCGAGGAGCGGTTCTCGAACTTGTGGTAGGAGCGCCACGCCCGCAGGTAGGTCTCTTGCACCAGGTCCTCGGCGTCGTGCACCGAGCCCAGCATCCGGTAGCAGTGCGCGAGCAGCTCGCGGCGGTAGGGGTCGGTCAGCCGGGGGAACTCCTCGTCGATCGTCGGGGGTTCGGTCCTGGGGTCGCGCTGCTCCTGGGTCTGGGTCACGGCCGCCTCCTTCGTAGTCGCCACCATATTCCCGCCGCGCCAGTGCTGACCCGGGTCGGAGCGAGAACTCATCGGCAGCCTGGCCCGGCATCTTTGGTGTGGCGCTCACCCACCGGCCCCACCACCTCGTCGACCACACCGACACCACCCAGCTGCAACCCCCCACAACCCGACCCCACACAGCCTGAGGGCTCAGGAGAGCGCGCTGACATCGGCCAGCAGGTCGACCAGCGCAAGCACGAACACGGCGGTGAGGCCGGCTCGTGCGACCCACGGGATCACCGGGGCGGTGAGCGCACCCCGCAGCCGCGGCTGCCGCAGCAGCCACTCGCGGGCGGCCCAGACCACCACGATCACGGGGACCAGCGGGGCGAGCACGACCCACAGCAGCAGCGGGAGTAGCGGCTGGGGCAGCCGCGCCGTGGCGAACCAGTGGTCCTCGCGCAGCCAGCGCTCGGCTACCACGGTCAGCAGCCCGGCGTACAAGGCGGGGATGGCCACGAACAGCGCGATCGACAGTGACACCGGCTGCAGCACGGTGAAGTCGACCCCGTCCGCGTGCACCAAGAGCGCGCCGACCACCACGGCCGGACCCGCCGAGATCGAGAGCACCTGGAACCACCGCGGACCGGTCATCAGCCCGCGCACGGCGGCGTAGACGGCCGCGCCGACAAGCCCGAACTGCGTGCTCGCCCCGAGCAGCTGCAGCGAGCCGTCGAGGGTGAACTGCCCGATCGAGAACCCGTCGTCGCTGACGACCCCGGTGGCCTGTGGGTTCAGTACGGCCAGCAGCATCATCGCCAGCCGACCGACCACGCCGCCGACGAGCGCCCCCAGCAGTGCCCCGGCCAGCGTGATCGCCGCCAGGCGTCGCGCGGCGCACTCGGCCGAGGCACCCCACGACTCGGAGCGGTCGCGCTCGATCGCGTGAGCTGCAGCGTCCACGGTTCCCCCTCGTCCGGAGCCAGCGTAGGCCGCGGCTGCCCCGCCCGGCGCCCGATCGCAGCGACGGCCGGTCAGAAACTTCGTGTCGACCAGGTCGACACGTCGACACCGTCGCCTGGCAGAGCTACCAGGGCGGCGCGGGTCCCGCAGCCCACGTCGTGTACGGCGGTCGTCCGGGGCCGGCACCCGGCGCCCCCGCTGCGGCTGGGCCAGCGCGTCGTTCGGCTCGTGGCGCCGGTGAAGAGCGGCAAGCATGGTCCAATGGCGGGATGGAACTCGACGACGCGCGAGACTTCATCCGCGAGAACCCCCGGGCGGTGCTGGCCACCCGACGCGGCAGCGGCGGCATCCAGCAGAGCCCCGTCCTCGTCGCCGTGGACGACGACGGCCGGCTGGTGATCAGCAGCCGGGAGCCCGCGTTCAAGACGCGCAACCTGCGACGCGACCCGTGGGCCCAGGTCTGCGTGTTCACCAAGAGTTTCTTCGGTGACTGGGTGTGGGTCGAGGGCGACGCCGAGGTGGTCTCGCTCCCCGACGCGATGGAGGTCCTCGTCGACTACTACCGCAAGGTCGGGGGCGAGCACCCGGACTGGGACGAGTACCGCGAGAGCCTGCGGCAGGAACAGCGTGTCGCGCTGCGCATCAGGCCCCGCGCGGCGGGGCCCGACCGGTCCGGGTGACGGCGCCACCCGTAACACCGGGGCCGGGGCGCTCGTTGGCCCTCGGTATGAGACCTCCACGCCGGCGTGCCGTACGAGTGCTCGGCCGCTGCCTGCTCGCCGTCGCCGCGGCGCTCGTGCTGATCGCGCCAGCCAACGCGACTGCCGGACCGGGCCCAGCCACGGCCGTGCAGCTCGAGGCCCCGCGCCCCGACTGGTACACCCCGGCCCTGCACCGCCGGGTGGTCGCGGCCAGCGCCCACGGTGACGTCGTACCGCTGCCCGACGGTGTCGACTACCCGGCGAGCGGCCTCGCCTTCACCGGCATCCGTCCCGGTGCGTGGATGGTCGCGCCGGCGGGATGCACGATGAACTTCGTCTTCGGCAGCCGCCGCAACTACTTCATCGGTACCGCCGGGCACTGCACGAAGGTCGGCCAGCGGGTGACGCTGGTGGCGGCGCCCGGCGTGCTGATGAACATCGGCCGCACCGTGAAGAGCGTCAACCGGGGGATAGGCAACGACTTCGCGCTGGTCGACGTGCGCCCGAAGATGGAGAGGTACGTCAACCCGTCCATGGCCCACTTCGGCGGCCCCACCCGCGTCGGTCGCGTCGGTGAGGGCGACGTGGTCGAGCACTCCGGGCACGGGCTGGTGATCGGCACGGCCGGCACGCCGCGCGCCGGTGTCGTGGTCTACCGCGGTCCCGGGCGCCGCGGGCGCGGGGCGGCCTACGCCTGGGCCGGCGCGGCC
>JALZDI010000476.1 GCA_030862655.1 Actinomycetota bacterium
CTGCAAATCTGTGAGTTGCGACTCGTGATGTTTCGGTGTGCGTGCGATTACGGTGTGTCCGCTCCGCCGATGACCGCGACAGCTGGAGGCACCGACTTTGGGCCGCGACGAACAGGGATCCGCCGACAAGACCCGTGCGCTGCGCGCGCTCGCCATCGCCGGAGCGGTCACCGCCCTGGCGGGCGCGAGCCCCGCCGCCCACGCGGACCCGGCGATCACCGGAGACGACCAGCCGCAGTCCCGGATCCTCGGCGGCTCGGGCAGCACCACCGACGACGCGCCCTGGGTGGTCGCGCTGACCGACCGGTACGGCAACCAGTTCTGCGGCGGCACCCTGATCCGCGCGGGTGAGGTCGTCACCGCAGCGCACTGCGCGCACGATCCGCTCACCGGGGCCGAGCGCTCGCCCGAGGACGTCCGCGTGATCGCCGGGCGGACCGACCTGCGCAGCTCGCAGGGCAGCGAAGCCGAGGTCGACGACGTGTGGGTGCACCCGGGCTACGAGGACTTCACCACCGGCGACGACCTCGCCGTGCTCAAGCTCAGCGCACCGCTGCCGCAGCGCCCGCTCCCCGTGGTCGCGCCCGGTGAGACCGCGCCGTACGAACCGGGTGCCATGGCCCGCGTCTACGGATGGGGCCGGACCAGCGAGAACGGCCCCAACTCGGACAGCCTGCGCTCCGTCGAGGTGCCCGTCGCCGCCGACGAGGCCTGCCGCTCGGCCTACCCGAACTACGACCCGCGCAGCATGTTCTGCGCCGGATACCCCGAAGGCGGGCGCGACGCCTGCGCCGGCGACTCCGGCGGGCCGATCGTCGCGGGCGGGCGGCTCATCGGCGTGGTGTCCTACGGCACCGGTTGCGGTCGTCCCGGCACGCCCGGCGTCTACACCAGGCTGTCGAACTACCCGTTGTGAGCGGCGGGCGAGTGGTCTGCACAACTCCCGCCGCTGGCGAGTGCGGGAAACCGGGAAGTCCTGTGATATCCAGGTAAGGGTGACCCTTCAGCCGCTCGCGACCGCCGTGCAACGCGCCTACACCGCAGACCTCGACGCCTCCGACTTCTACCGGATGCTGCGGCTGCGGGTCGACGTCTTCGTCGTCGAGCAGGAGTGCCCCTACCCCGAGCTCGACGGGCGCGACCTGGAGGACTCCACCCGCCACTTCTGGGTCGACTCCGCCGACGACTACGTGCTCGGATACCTGCGGCTGCTGGAAGACCCCGACGGCACCTACCGCATCGGCCGCGTCTGCACCTCCCAGAGCGCCCGCGGCCTGGGCATCGGCCGCAAGCTGATGCGCGCCGCCGTCGCCGAGGTGCAGAACTCGCCCGCCGTGCTGTCCGCCCAGACCTACGCCAAGGACTTCTACGCCTCCTTCGGCTTCGTCGAGACCGGGGACGAATACCTCGAAGACGGCATTCCGCACGTCGACATGCGCCGCGAACCCCGCCGCGCGGGCGTGACCGCCGGACGCTGAGGTGCCTTCAGGGATGCGGTGTCCGTTTTAGGCGTGGGACTCAGCTGGCACCGCCGCGGGTTCTCCAGCGGCTTCGTGGCGAGTACGCCGCGACGCCGTGTATTGGCTATACATCAGGAGTGGCGCACGGAGTGCACGGAGCCGCTCAGGTTCTGCTGCTGGCACCGCCAAGCAAAGCAACCACCCCCAACTCCGAACTGTGAGTTGGGGCGCCGGAAGGTTGGGCGCTTGATCGACGTCTGGGACGATGTCGGTGAATCCGTTTGCAAGGGGTGTTGGCAGGAAGCCGGTGCGAGTCCGGCACGGTCGGCGCCACTGTGACCGGGGAGCGGACCTCCCGCGCGAGCCACCGGGGTGACCTGGGAAGGCCGGAGGGACGTGACGATCCGGGAGTCAGGACACTGCGGCCCCTTGTTCCCGACAGCGGGGCGTCCGCACCCCGAGGAAGGAACCACACCGGCATGTCCGCTGCCCCTCGCTTCCCCTTCTCCGCCGTGGTCGGCCACGACGACCTGCGGCTCGCGCTGCTGCTCAACGCGGTGCACCCGCGCATCGGCGGTGTTCTGGTGCGCGGCGAGAAGGGCACGGCCAAGTCGACCGTCGTGCGCGCCCTCGCCTCGCTGCTGCCGGC
>JALZDI010000138.1 GCA_030862655.1 Actinomycetota bacterium
ACAACTTCTTCAACACCGAGTGGACCCCGGGCATCTCGCGGGCCCCCTCCGTCGACGACGGCCGGTTCCTGCCCGGCGGGCTGTGCAAGGGTGGCGCCGCGACCCGGCTGACCGCGGGCGAGCAACGTGCCGCCGGACGCAGCTACATCGCCGGTGCGGTCGCGCTGCTCGCCGACGAGGACGAGACCGCGCTGCCGATGTTCGACGGCAGCAACGTCGACGTCGCCTCGGCCGGTGTCGCCGACGTGCGCACGCACGCGGTCGGCGGTGGACGTGACGTGCGCCGGACGGGCTCCGACGTCTCGGTGGTCCCGGCACAGCGGACCACCCAGGTCTGCCGCGGGCTGGCCGGCTCCGGCCGGCCGACCGCGTGCGGCCGCGGACAGTTCTTCATCCGCACCCCGCACTGGGTGGCGGACCAGCCGCTGGTCCGGCACATCCCGAGCGCGCCGGCCGTCCAGATGCGCTGGCGGGAGACCGGCAGCAGGGGCGTCCTCGTGCTGCGCCGGCCGCTGGACCTCAACGGCGCGACCGCGCTCGACCTGCGCACCGCGGTCGACCCCGCCCTCGGCGGCGTCCGGCTGCGCGTCCGGGTGTACGACGGGGACGGCGACCGGTCTGAGCTCACCGGCCCGAACGGTCGGTTCGTGCCGGCGCTGCCGGGCCGCAACCCGTTCGTCTTCGGCAAGATCTGGGCGCAGACGCTGCGGGTGCCCGTCGGCAACCCCGGTGGCAACGCGGATCTCGGCGACATCCGCCGGGTGGAGCTGGTCGGCGAGAGCCCGGACGGCCGGGTGTGGGTGCTCGACCTGGCCGGTGCGCAGGACACGCTGGCGCCGGTGCCGGCACGCCGGCTGCCGCGGGTCTCGCTGGGCGCGCTGCGCGTCAACGAGGGCGACGGCACCCGCGCGCGGGTCGCCCGCATCCCGTTCCGCGTCCGCGGTGTGGTGCGCGAGCCGGCGCGGCTGCGGGTGCTCGCCTTCTCGTTCCTGCCGGGCTTCTCCGACGGGCCGCTCCCGACGCAGACCGTCGAGCTGGCCGCGGGGCAGCGCACCGGCACGATCCGGCTGCGCTACACGCCCGACCGGGTCGACGACGTGCCGGTGCAGCACGTGCAGCTGGTCGGCTTCGCCCTGCGCGGGGTGCAGACGAGCGACTACTTCGGCCGGCTGCGCGTGCTCGACGACGACGCGTCGCCGCGGATCACCTTCCGCCGCACCGTGTCGCCGGTCGCGGAGGGCGGCGCCGCCCGCTGGCGGATGAGGCTGGCGCGGCCGGTGGACTACCCCGTCTTCGTGCTCGGCCGGGTGGCCCACGGGTCGACGAGGCTCGAGCGGGTCAGCGGCGCCGACGTACCCCGCCCGTGGCTGAGGCGGCACGCGTTCCCGCTGCCGAAGCCCCGCCAGCCACTGCACGAGGTGGAGACGTTCCTGTTCGAGGGGATCCGTCCGGGCCGGCGACGGGCCACGCTCACCGTCCCGGTGGTGCGCGACGGTGTCGCCGAGGGGCGAGAGGCGCTGTCGCTGCGGCTGTTGGCGCCTCGCCGGGCGACCCGCGAGGCGCGCACCGTCGCCGTCGTCGACCCGCGGTGAGGGCGGGCCGACGACGGTGACCGGTCAGCCGAAGAGCTGGCCGAACTGGTCGTAGACGACGAACAGCGAGAACCCGCCGTAGAACAGCACTGCCCAGGCAAGCGCCACCAGCCGGCCGCCGCGCAGGCCGATCGCGCGCGGCAGCGTTCCCCGGTTCAGCTGGATGAGCAGCACGGAGTACACGAACATCACGATCCCGTTCAGCGACGAGGCGATGATGAGCAGGATCAGCGGCTCCTCCAGTCCCGACAGCAGGATCACCGAGCCGAACAGGATCTCCGCCCACACGACGACGAAGTAGAGCCTGCTCTCGCTCCAGGTGTCGCTGTCGCGCAGTGGGCCGGTCTTGAGCACGTCGGCGGTGACTCGGCCGACCATGTCGAGCACGGCCAGGTTGGTGGAGTAGAGCACGACCGTGCCGACCAGGTAGAAGACGGTCGCCAGCCCGCCGCCCAGGCCGTCGCCGACCAGGTTGATGAACGCGAACTCCTCCGCCTCGCTGCCGGTGCCGATGGTGGCGAACGTCAGTGCCATCAGCAGCAGCAGCGCGAACCCGCCGACCACGAAGAACAACGTGAACTGCTCTCGGTCGGCCACCTTCCACCAGGCGCGCCAGCGGGACAGGTTCGCCTCGTCCTGCGGGAAGAAGTAGCCGGTGGTGGCCCGCGTCTGCTCCTCGCCGGTGAACGGCGACACGACCTTCGGCAGCCGGGCGCCCATACCCAGGCCCTTGTCGCGGATCCAGTTCGACTGCACGAGGTTGAGCGACCCGCCCGCCCCGGCGAACGCGATCGCCCCGAGCAACGTGGCGGCGTCGATGGCGCCGACGGCTGAGGGGATCTCACCGACGGCCACGAAGCCCTCACCCAGCGCGAGCCAGCCGTCCGCGCCCAGCAGCACGAAGGCGGTGTAGACCAGGAACAGCACGATCAGCCCGACGAGGAAGAACTGGACCTTCTCCACGGTGCGGTAGACCACCGGGGACGCCGTGAGGATCGCGCCGATCAGTACCAGGACGCCGATGGTGACGTAAGGGACTGCCTCCTCGGAGAAGCCGAACGCGAACGCCAGCGTCGTCGTACCGCCGGTGGCCCAGCCGGGCCATGCCCACGGAACGATCGTCATGATGATGAAAAGCCAGCTCCAGTGCTTCCACAGCCGGGTGAACCCGGTGACCGCCGTCTCGCCGGTGGCCAGCGTGTAGCGCTCGATCTCCATGTTCAGGAAGTACTGCGTCAGCACGCCGATCACCGCCAGCCACACCAGGGCGAGGCCGACCTGGGACGCGATGTAGGGCCAGATGACGAACTCGCCGGAGCCGATCGCGCCTGCCAGCAGCAGCACGCTCGGGCCGAAAACCCGCTTCAGCGGCAGGGGCTCGGGCAGGTCGGCATAGGGGATGGCGGGAAGGTGCTTGCTGGGAATCTCGTGTGCGGTACCGGTAGCGCTCGGACCGCCGCCTTCGACCGACTGGGCCATGGCAACTCCGCTCTCTCGACACACGACGTTCGTCGTCGCTGCGAGGCCACCGAGCAGCACCCACCCCCGCACGTCTGCACGGGAGGCCTTGGTTCAACCTAGAACCATCGTGGCGATCCAACAATCCCCCGGCGCGGTCGCGCCGCCGATGTAACACTTGTCCGCATGACGACAACCCCCGGTGCCCCACCGCAGCCACCGGCCAACCCGATGTACGTCCCGCGCTTCTTCATGCGTCAGCGGATCACCCTGATGGTCAACCAGTACGAGCTGCTCGCGGCCAACCCCGACGGCAGCGAGGGTCCGCTGCTGGCGTTCGCCCAGCAGAAGCGGATGGCGTTCAAGGAGGAGGTCACCTTCTACGCCGACACCGCCAAGACCCGCCCGGTCTTCTCGTTCCGGGCGCGCAAGCGGCTGGACCTCGGCTCGGGCTACGACGTGTTCGACGAGACCCGTCGCCCGGTCGGCTACTTCCGCAAGGAGTTCGGCAAGAGCCTGCTGCGCTCGACCTGGACGATGTCGGGGCCCGGCCTCGAGGCGACCGGCCAGGAGCGCAGCCCAGTGGTCGCGATCCTGCGGCGGGTGTGGGAGCTCATCCCGTTCCTCGGCGAGATCTGGATCCCGTTCGTGTTCCACTTCGACTTCCTCGACCGGGCCACCGGCCAGCCGGTGATGAGCAGCCAGCGCAAGATGGCGATCCGTGACCGTTACACGATCGACGTCCCCGACCAGCGGCTCGACTTCCGGCTGGCGGCGTCGATGGCGGTCGCGCTGGACGCGCTGCAGAGCCGCTGACACCGCGGTACGGCGGGCTCCCGGCGGGCGACCCGAATCACACGTCAGCTGACCGGAATGGGCGCTCCGCCCTGTCAGAATTGGCGGAGTGATACCCCGCGCCGCCGCTCCCCTCTCGCTGCTGCTCGCCGTGGCACTGGCCGCCTCGGTGGCCGCGTGCGCCCCGCCCGCCGCGCCGGAGACCGAGACGGTGACGCTGTCGGTGGCGACGCTGGAGAACCCCTACTTCCGCAGGCTGCGGTCGGGTGCCCGGATGGCTGCCGACGCCGCCGGGGTGCGGCTCGACGTCGTCGCCGCCGACAACCGGGCGCCCCGGCAGGCCCGCCAGCTCACCAGCGCCGCCCGGCACGGGTCCGAGGCGGTCGTGGTGGTGCCGGTCGACTCCGGCGACGCGGAGTCCGCGGTGCAACCGCTGCTGCGCCGCGACATCCCGGTGGTCGCCGTGGACCGCGAGATCCCCGGGGCGCACGTGACCAGCACGGTGACCTCGGTCAACGTGGAGGGCGGCCGGCTGGCCGCCGAGGCGGTCGTCGAGGCGCTCGAGGGGTCGGGGCAGGTGATCCAGCTGCTGGGTCCCGAGGACGTCTCGGTCAGCGACGAGCGCGCGAGCGGGTTCCGCGACGCGCTGGCGGTCTATGAGGACATCGAGTTGGTCGCCCGCGGACATGCGGACTTCGACCGGCAGAAGGCACGGCGGGTCACCGCCCGGCTGCTGCAGGAACACCCCGAGGTGGACGCGATCTTCGCCGGCAACGACCAGATGGCGCTCGGCGCGGTGGACGTCCTCGGCGGGAAGGCCGGCCGTGACGTGCAGGTGGTCGGGTACGACGGCATCCCGGCCGCCCTGCGGGCCGTCGACAGTGGCCTCATGTTCGCGACCGTCGACCAGCTGCCCGAGCTGCTCGGCCGGACCGCGGTCGAGCAGGCCGTCACCGCCATCGACGGCGGCGACGTCGCCCCCTCGGTCCCGGTCGGGGTCCAGCTGGTCACGGCCGACAACGTGGGCGAGTACCTCTGAGGGCTGGCCACCGGTGCCGTCTCAGGCCGACTTCAGCGGGTCGTGGCCCATCGACATCAGCCGGTAGCGCCAGTGCGCCTCCCCCGCCGTGGGCTCCAGGTCCTCGCGGCGTTCGGCCTGCACCCGGTCGACCACGTTGCGCATCACGCGCGCGTCGTCGTCGGTGAGGTCCGTGCGCCGCTTGCCCAGGATGTGCAGCACGTGCTGGCCGGTCTTGGTGCCGGACTGTTCGGGCAGCGACTCCGTGTCCTCGTCCGCCGACCGGGTGCGCAGCCACTCCTCCAGCTCGCGCGACGTCATGTTGACCACGCGATGGAACTCGTCCCAGAGCTCCTCGCTGACCACGGTCTCGGCCACGCCGATCACCTCCCTGCCTGTTGCTGGGCCGCTACCCGGACGCTCCGCCGGGAAACGGGCGGCTCGGGCCGGCTACGCGCCCAGGTAGCCGCGGGTGAGGGGCGGGTGCAGCAGCGCCGCGGTACCGCGGCGGTAGAGCTGCGCGGGACGGCCCGAGCGGCGGGCGGCGTGGCCGGTGACCTCGACCACGAAGCCCTCGGTGCCGGTCACCTTGCGGTGGAAGTTGCCCGGGTCGAGGCGGTGCCCCCACACGACCTCGTAGACGTGCCGGAGGTCGGCGATGGTGAACTCCTCGCCGCAGAACGCCGTCGCCAGCGTCGAGTACTCCAGCTTGGCGGCCGCGCGCTCGACGCCGTCGCACAGGATCTGCTGGTGGTCGAAGGCGAACGCACTGCCGCCGCCGAGCAGCTCGTCGACCGGGCGCCAGCCGACCGCGGCGGGCTCCGCGGACAGCGGTGCGATGGCCAGCCAGGCGACACTGACGGTGCGCCCGCGCGGGTCGCGGCCGGGCTCGCCGTACGACGCGAGCTGTTCGAGGTGGACGCCGGCG
>JALZDI010000477.1 GCA_030862655.1 Actinomycetota bacterium
CACCCCGAGGCTGTCGCGCACCACGTCCTCGTCGAGGGTGTCCGCGCCGAGCGCGAGCAGCGTGCGGGCCCAGTCGATCGTCTCGGCCACCGATGGCGACTTGCGCAGCTGCATCCCGCGCAGCGCTCCCACCACCTCCACGACCGATCCGGCCAGCGCCTCGTCGAGACCGGGCACCTTGAGGCGCACGATGCGCTGCTCCAGCTCGGCGTCGGGGAAGTCGATGTGCAGGAACAGGCAGCGGCGGCGCAGGGCTTCGGACAGCTCGCGGGTGGCGTTGGAGGTCAGCACCACGAACGGCCGCTGCGACGCGCTGATCGTGCCGAGCTCGGGAACGGTGACCTGGAAGTCGCTGAGCACCTCCAGCAGCAGCCCTTCGACCTCCACGTCGGCCTTGTCGGTCTCGTCGATGAGCAGCACCGTCGGTTCGTCCCCGCTGATCGCCGTCAGCAGCGGCCTGGACAGCAGGAACTCCTCGCTGAAGATGTCGGTGCGGGCCTCGTCCCAGGTCTCGTCGCGACCGGCGGTGATGCGCAGCAGCTGCTTGGCGTGGTTCCACTCGTAGAGGGCCCGCGCCTCGTCGATGCCCTCGTAGCACTGCAACCGCACCAGCCGCGCTTCGGCGACGGCGGCGACGGCCTTGGCCAACTCGGTCTTGCCGACGCCTGCCGGGCCTTCGACGAGCAGCGGTTTGCCGAGCTTGTCGGCGAGGAACACCGTGGTGGCCACGGCGGTGGAGGCCAGGTAGCCGGTCTCGGCCAGCTTCTCGACGACGTCGTCGACCGACTCGAAGATGCCCGTTCGCCCGTCGGTCACCGCACGCTCCCCTCGCCGAATCCCATACCGAACGGTTGCTCAGTGCGCGGGTTCGTGTCCAACGGAAGTGATGCCGGTCACGTGCAGCGGAAAGTGGTTTCGTGCAAGCCCGTCGCGCCGTCGGGGACGACGCCCTGACGCGCTTCGGTCTGCGGTGTTCCGGTGCGGTCGACGGCGCGGCACTGCACCACGTGCTCTCCCGGTGCGAGGTCGAGCCTGGCCCGCCACATGCGCCAGGTGTCGCGACCGACCTCGGTGGCCAGCTCGGCGGCCTGCCACGGGCCGCCGTCGACGCGGACCTGCACGGCGTCGATGCCGGTGTGCTGCGCCCACGCGATCCCCGCGACCGTCACCGGACCGGCCGGGAGCTGCGCTGCCCGCTGCGGGCGGTCGATGCGCGACTGGGTCTTGATCGGCCCCTGCTGGGCCCAGCCGCGCTGCTGCCAGTAGGCGCGACGGTCGAAGGTGGTGACCTCGGCGTCGACCAGCCACTTGGTGGCCGAGACGTAGCCGTAGAGACCGGGAACGACCATGCGCACCGGGAACCCGTGCTTGGCCGGCAGCGGCTCGCCGTTCATCTCGAAGGCCAGCAGCGCGCCCCGGTCGGGTTCCAGCAGCACGTCGACGGGGGTGCCCGCGGTGTAGCCGTCGGTGCTGGTGGTCAGCAGCTGCTGCGCTCCCGGCCGGACCCCGGCCTCCAGCAGCAGGTCCCGGACCGGGACGCCGACGAAGTGGGCCGTGGAGATGAGGTTGCCGCCGACCTCGTTGGACACGCAGGCGAGGGTGATCGTCCGCGACTCCAAACGCCGGTTGATCAGGTCGGTGAACGACAGGTCCAGCTCGCGGTCGACCATGCCGTGCAGCCTCAGCCGCCAGTTCTCGGCGCGCAGCTGCGGCACGACCAGGGCGGTGTCGATCCGGTAGAAGTCGCGGTTGGTGGTCAGGAACGTCGGCGTGCCGTCGGCGACGAAGTCCGCACCCGCCGGGATCGGGGGCGGCGGCACGTTCGGCAACCGGCCCGCCACCGCCTCCCGCGAGGCCGTCACCCCGGAACCCTTCGACAGCGAACTCCCTCCGATGCCGGCCAGGCCCGCCCCGACCACGACCAGACCGGAGGTCGCCAGGAACCGCCGCCGGTCGATCTCGGTGGCCACCGGAGCCCGCCCGGCGCGGTGCAGCCAGGCGAACACGCCCACTCCGACGGCCCCCGCCGCCAGCGAGGGCAGCGGCCCGCCCTCGGGGCGGCTCACCGCCGCCACCACGCCGACCAGCCCGAACGCTCCGATCAGCAG
>JALZDI010000139.1 GCA_030862655.1 Actinomycetota bacterium
GCTCAGCACACGCTGTCTGTGTACGAGCAGGCGGTCCTCAGCCGGTTCGGGGAGCGGGTGGGTGTTGTGCATGGGTGAAGCCGCGAGCGAGGCGGTCGCTGCGGCGCAGGCCGTGCGCGACGCCCTGTCCGCGACCGAGCTGGAGTGGGCCGAGCCCCGCGACGGCGTCTTCATCGTCACCCTGCCCGGCACCCGCAAGCTGCAGACGCCGTGCCAGATCCAGGTCGGCGAGCATGCGTTGGCCGTGCACGCGTTCGTGGCCCGGCACCCCGACGAGAACCACGCGGCGGTCTACCGCTGGCTGCTGGAGAAGAACCTGCGGCAGTACGGCGTGGCGTTCGCCGTCGACCACAGCGGCGACATCTACCTCGACGGACGACTGCCGCTGCGGGGCGTCGACGTCGACGAGGTCGACCGGCTGCTCGGCTCGGTGCTGACCTATGCCGACGAGTCGTTCAACACGATCCTCGAGCTCGGCTTCGCCGGCTCCATCCGGCAGGAGTGGGAGTGGAGGCGCGCCCGCGGCGAGCCCACGCACAACCTCGAGGCGTTCCGCGGCTGGCTCGAGCGCGACGACCGCTGAGGTCGGCAGACCTCTGGAGACGACGGCGTACGCCGAGCGCACGCGCGGGAGGTCAGCGGCCCTGGCTGGCGACGGCGGCGATCGCGTCCTTCGCCGCGTCCGGGTCGAGGTACTCGCCGCCCGGCTTCAGCGGGCGCATGTTGTCATCAAGCTCGTACAGCAGCGGGATCCCGGTGGGGATGTTCAGCCCGACGACCTCGTCGTCGCCCATCCCGTCGAGGTGCTTGACCAGCGCGCGCATCGAGTTGCCGTGCGCGGCCACCAGCACGGTGTGCCCGCTGTGCAGGTCGGGCACGATCGTGTCGTACCAGTAGGGCAGCATGCGCACGACCACATCGGCCAGGCACTCGGTGCGCGGCAGCAGCTCGTCGGGGAGCCCGGCGTAGCGGGGGTCGCCGACCTGGCTGAACTCGTCGTCGTCGTCGATCCGCGGCGGCGGGGTCGCGTAGGAGCGCCGCCAGCGCATGAACTGCTCCTCGCCGTACTGCTCCAGCGTCTGCTTCTTGTCCTTCCCCTGCAGCGCGCCGTAGTGCCGCTCGTTCAGGCGCCACGAGCGGCGCACCGGCAGCCACAGCCGGTCGGTGGTGTCGAGCGCAAGCTGTGCGGTCTCGATCGCCCTCCGCAGCACCGAGGTGTGCAGCACCGTGGGCCACAGGTCGCGCTCGGCCAGCAGCTCGCCACCGCGGACCGCCTCCGCGCGCCCCTTCTCGGACAGGGCCACGTCGACCCAGCCGGTGAAGAGGTTCTTGGCGTTCCAGTCGCTCTCGCCGTGGCGGAGCAGGATCAGCTTGTACGGCGTGGAGGTCATGGCGCCGACTCTATCGACCCGTCGGCGGGCGCCGAAGCCTCAGCCGACGTGGACGGGGTTCTCCCCGGTGACCAGGTAGACCACGCGCCGGCCCATGGACACGGCGTGGTCGGCGATGCGTTCGTAGTAGCGACCGAGCAGGGCGATGTCGATCGCCGGCTCGACACCGGCCTGCCACGACTCGCTGAGCAGCACGCGGAACACCGAGCGCCGCAGCCGGTCCATCTCCTCGTCCTGCGCCTCCAGCTCGCGGGCGGCCTCGACGTCGCGGTGCTCGATCACCTGGCCGGCCGTGCCCACCATCTGCTCGGCTACCCGCGCCATCGAGCGGATCGTGTCCTCGAGGTCCACCGGGACCGCCCGGTTCGGGAAGCGCAGCCGGGCCACCTTGGCCACGTGCACCGCGAGGTCGCCCATCCGCTCAAGCTCACCGACCATGCGCAGGCCGGCGACCAGCATCCGCAGGTCGCCGGCGACCGGCTGCTGGAGCGCGAGCAGCTCGAAGCTGCGCTCCTCCACGCGGTCGCGGGCACGGTCGAGGGTCGCATCGGAGGCGATCACCTGCTCGGCGGTCTCCGCGTCCGCCGCCAGCAGCGCCTCGGTGGCGAGGTGGGTGGCCGTGCGTACAGCGTCCGCCATCGTGACGAGGTCGTCGATGATCGCGTCGAGCCGGTCCTGGTAGAGGTCACGCATGGCGCCGAGGGTAGGTGGCGCAGGTGTCCGGCGGGCGACACCGCGTGAACGGACGGTGAACACTTGCGAAAGTGCAGGTCAGACGGCCTCTGCGCCGACGGCCGGCGGTCTTCTGCGTGCGTAGCATGGAGCCCTGTGAGCGACTCCCTGGCCTACGCCCTGGTCGGCGTCATCGGCATCCTGCTCGGTGCCGGCGCCGTGCTGGCGTTCCGCGTCAGCGAGCGCATCCAGCACACCGTGCCCGACCAGCCCGAGCCGGTCGTGCCCACCGGGGTGAGCACGGTGCTGTCGGTGCTGCGTTCGTCGGCCGTCGTGGTCGACGCCGAGGACCGGGTGCTGAAGGCCAGCGCTCCCGCGCATGCACTGGGCCTGGTGCGCGGTGACCGGCTCGCGGTCGAGGAGCTCCTCGAACTGGTACGGCAGGTGCGTCGCGACGGCCAGATCCGCGAGCAGGACCTGGTCCTCCAGCACGGGTCCAGCCCGACGTACGTCGCTGCGCGCGTCGCCCCGCTCGGCAGCCGGCTGGTGCTCGCGCTGGTGGAGGACCAGACCCGCGAACGGCAGGTCGAGGCGATCCGTCGCGACTTCGTCGCCAACGTGAGCCACGAGCTGAAGACGCCGATCGGGGCGCTGGTGCTGCTGGCCGAGGCCGTCGGCGAGGCCGCCGACGACCCCGAGGCGGTCTCGCGCTTCAGCGGCCGCATGCACACCGAGGCCGAGCGCCTCACCCGGCTGGTGCAGCAGATCATCGAGCTCAGCCGCCTGCAGGGCGCCGACCTGCCCGACGAGGGCGCGCCGGTCGACCTGGACCGGGTGGTGGAGAAGGCCATGGACCGCTCCGGCGTCGACGCGCAGGACAAGGGCATCAGGCTGGTGCGCAGCGGCGCGCACGCCCTGTGGGTGCGGGGCAACGCAGACCAGCTCGACCTCGCGCTGGGCAACCTGGTCGAGAATGCCGTCGCCTACAGCGCAAACGACACCACGGTGGTCGTGTCGACCAAACGGGAGGAGCCGGGGGCGGTGCAGGTCACGGTCACCGACCGGGGCATCGGCATCGCGGCGCACGAGCTCGAGCGGATCTTCGAGCGCTTCTACCGGGTCGACCCGGCCCGCGCACGCTCCACCGGAGGCACCGGCCTCGGACTGTCGATCGTCAAGCACGTTGCGGCCAGCCACGGCGGCGAGGTGCGGGTGTGGAGCGTGCCCGGCGAGGGGTCGTCGTTCACGCTGACCCTGCCCGAGCTCGTGGAGCAGCCGTCCCCTCGCGCCACTGAGGCGAACCCGCCACAGGCGTCGCCCTCACCGTCGGCGCCGTCATCCGACCCGAACCAGCCCGAGGAGGCCACGTCGTGACCCGAGTGCTCGTCGTCGAGGACGAGGAGAGCTACAGCGACGCGATCGCGTACATGCTGCGCAAGGAGGGCTACGAGGTAGCCGTCAGCGGTGACGGCCACGACGCGCTGGTCGAGTTCGAGCGCGACGGCGCCGACATCGTGCTGCTCGACCTGATGCTCCCGGGCCTTCCCGGCACAGAGGTGTGCCGGCGGCTGCGCCAGGTCTCGACGGTGCCGGTCATCATGGTCACCGCCAAGGACACCGAGGTCGACAAGGTGGTGGGCCTCGAGCTGGGGGCCGACGACTACATCACCAAGCCGTACTCACCACGCGAGCTCGTCGCCCGCATCCGTGCGGTGCTGCGGCGCGGGCAGGAGGTCGACCTCGCGCCGTCCACGCTGGAGTCCGGCCAGGTCCGCATGGACGTGGAACGGCACGTGGTGACGGTCGCCGGCGACGAGGTGCGGCTGCCCTTGAAGGAGTTCGAGCTGCTCGAGATGTTCCTGCGCAACGCGGGCCGGGTGCTGACCCGAGCCCAGCTGATCGACCGCGTCTGGGGCAGCGACTACGTCGGCGACACCAAGACGCTCGACGTGCACGTGAAGCGCCTGCGCGCGAAGCTCGAGCCGGACCCCGCACACCCGCGCCACCTCACCACCGTGCGCGGGCTGGGCTACAAGTACGAGTCCTGACCGCCCGGCCTGCGCCTACGGCAGCGGTACGTCGGCGTAGGCACCCGTGGGGGCCAGCACCGGCACCTTGACCTGGATCTGTTCGGCGCTCTCGAACTGAAGCGTCAGGTTGACGAAACGGCCCGGCGTCACGTCACCCTCAACGGCCACCGTCGGTGTGTCGCTGAGGCTGACCAACCGCTCGGGAGGCAGCGGAACGCCCGGCCGCACCATCGTGGACTGGATGGGGGTCTCCTCGGGCTGGGCCTGCACGGTCGCGCTGAGCAGCGTGTCCGCCCGCGGGGTCTTGTTCAGCAGCGCACCCACGAGAGTTCCGCGACCGGACTCCGGCAGCACGACCAGCATGTTCATCGCCCACACGTCGCCGTCGCGCACGTTGACGCCCACCGTGGGGTTGTAGTCCTGCAGGACGGGGGAGCTGAAGCCTGACGCACAGCCCGACACGGGAACGGCGACGACGAGGAGGGCGGCGCAGAGAGAGCGGCGAAGACGTACGGAGACCTGCACTCCTGGGATCCTCTCGACCTGTTGCATCGACGCGGCAGTGGCTGTGCGCCTGCGCTGTTGACGAGGGCTCAGCCTAGCGACGCACGACGTCGACATGCGCGTGGGGAGCTCGCCGGAGAACGCACTGTGTCGACGCCCACACTCGCGCAGGCATGAACACAGGCCGTTTGTCAAGCCCCGATCTGCGTTCTGACCTGCACAAACGCCGAGGGGAGTGGTCTGGGACACGTGGTATTCTGGATCCCTAGGAAGGGGTACTTGAATGACTTTTGCAGTCGGCGAGACGGTGGTCTACCCCAATCACGGGGCCGCCGTGATCGAGGACATCGAAACCCGTCAGATCAAGGGCGAAGACAAGCAGTACCTGGTGCTTCGCATCGTTGCACAGAACGACCTCGTAGTGCGGGTGCCCGCCTGCAACCTCGACCTCGTCGGTGTCCGCGACGTCGTCGACAAGGACGGCCTCGACCGCGTCTTCGACGTGCTCCGCACCGAGCACGCCGAGGAGCCCACGAACTGGTCGCGTCGCTACAAGGCCAACCTGGAGAAGCTCCACTCCGGCAATGTCCTCAAGGTCGCCGAGGTCGTGCGTGACCTCTGGCGGCGTGAGCGCGACCGAGGGCTGTCGGCAGGCGAGAAGCGCATGCTGGCGAAGGCGCGCCAGATCCTGGTGTCCGAGCTCGCGCTCTGCGAGAAGACCAACGAGGACAAGGCCGAGGCGCTCCTCGACGAGGTGCTCGCCTCCTGATCCCTTGGTGACCCCCGGCCGGTGGCCGGGGGTCACGTCTTGAGAAGACCTCCGACGTTGCCGACCGCCGCGATCGTGCCCGCTGCCGGACGTGGGGCCCGGCTCGGCCCGGGTGACCCCAAGGCGCTGCGCGCCGTCGCCGGCCAGCCCCTGCTCGTGCATGCCGTCCGTGGCCTGTGGGAGTCCGGCGACGTCGACCTGGTCGTGGTGGCCGCCCCGCCCGGACAGGCCGCCGCGGTGCACGACCTGCTGTCGGCCGCGGTCGAGGACCTCGTCGAGGTCGTCGTCGAGGGTGGTGCCTCGCGTCAGCAGTCGGTGGCCCTCGCGCTGGCGGCCCTGCCACCCGAGCTCGACGTGGTGCTCGTCCACGACGCGGCCCGCGCGTTCACCCCTTCCGAGG
>JALZDI010000478.1 GCA_030862655.1 Actinomycetota bacterium
TGACCGCGGACTCGTCGGCGATGAACGGCAGGTCGCACTGCTGCACGAGCCATCGCCGGCCGACCACGTCGTCGGCCGGGCACAGCTCCTCGGCGAACAGCAGCCCCAGGTCGGCCATCTCGCGCATGGCGCGGGCCGACTCGGCCGGCGACCAGCCGCGGTTGCCGTCGACGTACAGCTCCACCGTCTCGCCGAGCCCCTCGCGCAGCGCGCGCACGACCGCCGTGTCGAGCTGGTACGGCGTGCGGCCGACCTTCACCTTGAAGGTCGTGATGCCGTAGGAGTCACGCATCCGTTCCGCTTCGGCGACCATCGCCGCGGGCTCGTCGAAGCCGAGCATGTGCGACACCCGCATCCGATCGGTGAAGCCGCCCAGCAGCTCGGTGACTTGGAGGTCCAGGGTGCGGCCGAGCGCGTCCCACATGGCCATGTCGACGGCGGACTTGGCCACCGGGTTGCCGACGGTGCGGCCGAGACGAGTGCCGGCGATCTCCCGCTCCAGCAGGCTCAGGCCGACCACCTGCGGCGCGAAGAGCTGCTCGATCGCGGCGACCACGCCGGTCTGGGTCTCGCCGTAGGTGAACGGGCGCGGCGGCGCCTCGGCGACCCCGACAACGCCGTCGTCGGTGTGCACCCGGACGAGCACGTGCTCGGCCACGTGCACCTCTCCGCTGGCGAAGCGCAGGGGCTTGCGGTAAGGGATGGCGAACGGGATCGCCTCCACCTCGGTGACCTTCATCGGACCACTCCGGCAGGCGGCGTGTTGGCGAACAGGCCGCTGTCGGTGAGAGTGTCGAGCACCGAGTGCAGCAGCGGCGACGCATCCTCGGTGCGCCACGCGAGGGCGAGCTCGACCGAGCCGGCGTCCCCGACGTCGCGGAAAACCACGCCGGCCAGCGGCACGGCGCGGACGGAGGCCGGGACGAGCGCCACGCCGAGTCCCGCAGCGACCAGCGCCAGCAGCACCGAGGTTCCCGCGACCTCGTGCTCGCGACGCGGCGCGAAGCCGGCCCGCTCGCAGCTGCGGAGCACTGCCTCGTTGACTGCCGAGTCACGGCTGCCGTAGACCACGAAGCCTTCCGTGCGCAGGTCGGCCATTGCCACCACCGGCTCCGCCGCCAGCCGGTGGTCGGCCGGCAGCGCCACCAGGAGCGGCTCGACCTCGATCGTGCGGAGGTCCAGTCCCTCGCCGGTGAGGGGCGGTCGCAGCACACCGAGGTCGTACCGGCCCTCGCGCAGCCCGTCGCACTGGGCCGGCGTGAGCAGGTCGGCGTGGATCTCCAGGGCGACGTCGGGAAGGTGGGCGCGCACCGTCCGGGCGATCCGGGGCAGCTGGGTGAAGGCGGCGGTGCCGGTCAGGGCGATGCGCAGCAGCCCGAGACGCCCGTCGGCGATCCGGCGAACGCCGTGCACGCTGTCCTCGAGGGCGCCGAGCACGCGGCGCGCCTCCTGATGCATGAACCGGCCCGCGGGGGTGAGGCTGACCTGGCGGGTGGTGCGCACCAGCAGCGGCGTGCCCAGCTCGGCCTCGAGCTGGCGGATGGCCTGGGATAGTGCGGGCTGCGCCATGTGCAGCCGCTCGGCCGCCTTGCCGAAGTGGCAGGTGTCCGCCACGGCGGCGAAGTAGCGCAGGTGGCGCAGCTCCATGCCTGCTCCTTCCGGGTCGGCGGGCGCTCGGCGAGCGCGATTGATTCACGGTAAGTACGAGTATTGAGTCAACACAAGGTCCAATTGGGCCTGGATTGATCGACCCCGTCTATGAATCCGACCCTGGGTCAGGACTAGGCAATTGCCTCGTGTGACCGCCTTCACTCTGCTGTCAGGGTTCCCGGAACGCCGGATCGACCCAGCAGCAGGAGGAACCCGTGACCGACACGCTCGCCCACCTGGAGCACCTGGAGTCCGTGCTGTCCGACGCGGTCGTCGACGACCCGGAGGCCGGCATCTACCGCGCCAACCGGCGGATCTTCACCGACGAGGAGATCTTCGAGCTGGAGATGAAGCACATCTTCGAGGGCAACTGGATCTACCTTGCCCACGAGAGCCAGCTGCCGAACCGGGGGGACTACTTCACCACCTACATCGGCCGG
>JALZDI010000140.1 GCA_030862655.1 Actinomycetota bacterium
CTCGGTGACCCCGAGGTGCAGCGGCCAGTCGCCGCGCTCGGCGAGCATCTCGTAGGCCCGCACCATCACGACCGGGTCGTTGTGCTTGACCGAGATCTTGAAGTCGTGGAAGTCGTGCTCCTCGAAAAGGGACGCCTCCCACACCGCCGACTCGACCAGAGCCTCGGCGGTCGGCTTGCCGTACCTCTCCAGCAGGCGCCTGTCCAGCGAGCCGGCGTTGACCCCGATCCGCAGCGACACCCCGGCGTCCCTGGCCGCCCGGGAGATCTCCTTGACCTGGTCGTCGAACTTGCGGATGTTGCCCGGGTTGACGCGCACGGCCGCACAGCCCGCGTCGATCGCGGCGAACACGTACTTGGGCTGGAAGTGGATGTCGGCGATCACCGGGATCTGCGACTTCTGCGCGATCGCGGGCAGCGCCTCGGCGTCGTCCTGGCTCGGGCAGGCGACGCGCACGATGTCGCACCCGGACGCCGTGAGCTCGGCGATCTGCTGCAGCGTCGCGTTGATGTCGGTCGTCGGCGTGGTCGTCATCGACTGCACCGACACCGGCGCGTCGCCTCCGACGAGCACGTCGCCGACCCTGATCTGGCGCGACCGACGGCGCTCGGCCAGCGTCGGCGCGGGCCCGGCGGGCATTCCGAGGTCGATCGAGGTCATCAGCTTCCTTCGGCGCGGGTACGTCGGGCTACAGCGGCAGGTTGATCGGGTTCACGAAGTCGGCGTAGATCAACAGCACGCCCATCGCCAGCAGCAGGCCGGCCATCACGTAGGCCACCGGCAGCAGCTTGGCCACGTCGACGTAGCCGGGGTCGGGGCGGCCGGTCAGCTTGGCGAAGCCCCGCCGCACCGCCTCCCACAGCGCACCGGCGATGTGACCGCCGTCCAGCGGCAGCAACGGGATGAAGTTGAACAGCGCCACGAACAGGTTCACGATACCGAGCAGGCCCAGCACCGACGCGATCTTGTCCGTGGCGTCGAGCCGCTCGGTGGTGGCGAGCTCGCCCGCGACCCGGCTCGCGCCGACGACGCTGACCGGGCTGTCCGGCTCCCGCTCCTCACCGCCGAACGCGGCCTGGAACACCCCGACCATCTTTCCCGGGATGTGCACCACGGCCTCGGCCGTCGACGCGGTCAGGTTCCACATCTCGCTCACGACGTAGCCGGGCCCGGGGTAGACCGTCGGCTGAACGGGCGTGACCCCCAGGAAGCCCACCTCGACGAACTCGCCGGTGGTCTGCAGGTCGGGCCGGGTCGACACCATGGTGTCGGTGGTCAGCGTCATCCGCTCACCGTCCCGCACGATGCCGATCGAGGCCTCGCCGGAGGCGTTGCCGCGGATCAGGCCGGTGAGCTCGTCCCACGAGCCGACCCGCTCGCCGTTGAAGCTCACGATGCGGTCACCCTGGCGCAGGCCGGCCTTGCGGGCCGGCGCCACCGGGTCGCTCGCGGTACAGGTGCGGTCCGGATCGGCCTGCGCCTCGGCGGCGGAGATCACGCAGTCGGACACGTCCTGCACCACCGGCCTGGGCTCCCCGGGGACGCCGAAGCCCATCCAGACACCGCCGAGGATCAGGAACGCCAGCACGACGTTGACCAACGGGCCGCCCGACATCACGATCAGCTTCTGCCACCACGGCTTGCGGTAGAACAGCCGGTCCTCGTCGCCGGGCTCCACGTGCTCGTACTCGGCGGCGCGCGCGTCCGAGATGAGCTGGGTGAACAGGCCGGTGTTGGACTGGCGGATCCGGGTCGGGTCGGCGCCCTTCTCCGGCGGCAGCATGCCCACGAGCTTGACGAACCCCCCGAGCGGGAACATCTTCACGCCGTACTCGGTCTCGCCACGCCTGGTCGACCAGAGCGTCCGGCCGAAGCCGACGAAGTACTGCGTCACCTTCACGCCGAACTTCTTGGCCGGCCACATGTGCCCCACCTCGTGCAGCGCGATGGAGGCGACCACGCCGAGCGCGAACAGCACCACGCCCAGCGTGTAGAGCAGGACATCGCTCACGTTCGGGCCTCCGTCAGCTCACGTGTACGGTCGCGCGCCCAGGCGTCGGCGGCCAGGACGTCGTCGAGGGTCAGGGTGTCGCCCTTCGAGGGTACGTCGTGCTCGCCGAGCACACCCGCGATCGTGTCGACGATCGCGGTGAACGGCAGCCGGCCGGCCCGGAACGCCTCCACGCACACCTCGTTGGCCGCGTTGTAGACCGCGGGGGCGGTGCGTCCGGTCTCGGCCGCGCGCGCGGCGAGCGGCACCGCCGGGAACGCCTCACGGTCGAGCGGGAGGAACTCCCAGGTCGCCGCCCGGGTCCAGTCGCAGGCAGGTGCCGCGTCGGGCACCCGGTCGGGCCAGGCCAGGCCGAGCGCGATCGGAATGCGCATGTCCGGCGGCGAGGCCTGGACCAGCGTGGACCCGTCGGTGAACTCCACCATCGAGTGCACCACCGACTGCGGGTGAACCACGACCTCGATGCGGTCCAGCGGCACGTCGAACAGCAGGTGCGCCTCGATCACCTCCAGGCCCTTGTTGACCAGCGTGGCGGAGTTGATCGTGACCACCGGTCCCATGTCCCAGGTGGGATGGTTCAGTGCCTGCTCGGGGGTGACGTGGGCCAGCTCGTCGCGGGTGCGGCCGCGGAACGGCCCGCCGGAGGCGGTGAGCACCAGCCGGCGCACCTCCTGGGCGGCCCCGCCGCGCAGGCACTGGGCGAGCGCGGAGTGCTCGCTGTCGACGGGGACGATCTGGCCGGGCGCGGCGGCCCGCCGTACCAGGTCGCCGCCGATGATCAGCGACTCCTTGTTGGCCAGCGCGAGCGTGCGCCCGGCCTCCAGCGCGGCCAGCGTGGGTGTGAGCCCGACCGCGCCGGTGATGCCGTTGAGCACCACGTCGCAGGGCAGCGCCGCGGCCTCGTCGGCGGCCCGCGGGGCCACCAGGATCTTCGGCAGCCGGAACTCGCCGGTGCTGTACCCCCGCCGCTGGGCCTCGACGAACAGCGCCAGGTGCACGTCCTCGGCCGCGGTCCCGTGCGACACCGCGACCACACCCGCCCCGAACTCCACCGCCTGCGCGGCCAGCAGCCGCGGGTCGGAGCCGCCCGCGGCCAGCGCCACGACCCGGAACCGGTCGGGGTTGCGGCGGACCAGGTCGAGCGCCTGGGTGCCGATGGACCCGGTCGACCCGAGGACCACGATGTCGCGGGGGGCGTTGCTCACTGCGGCATTCTCCCACCGCCGCCCGTCTGGGTGCTCGACGCGGGCGGTCGCACCTTCTAGCGTGCTGCGCGCGGGGACAGACGCGGAGGTGAGCGATGAACACCCAGGACACCCAGGGGACACCGGGCCCGGAGCTCGTACGCATCCTCGGCCGCGGGGACGTCCTCGCGGTCGCGTTCGGGGCGATGATCGGGTTCGGCTGGATCGTGCTGACCGGGGACTTCCTCTCCGGGGCCGGCACGTTCGGCGCCGCCCTGGCGTTCGTCATCGGCGGCTTCGTCGTCGCCATGGTCGGGCTCACCTACGCCGAGCTGGTGTCCGCGATGCCACACGCCGGCGGCGAGCACAACTACGTGCTGCGCGCGATCGGGTCGCGCGCGGCGTTCGTGACGTCGTGGGCCCTGGTGCTGGGCTACGTCACCGTGGTGGCGTTCGAGGCCGTCGCCCTCCCCCAGACCATGCTCTACCTGTTCCCCGACATGCTCGCCGGCCGGATGTGGAGCGTTGCGGGGTACGACGTGTACGCGACCTGGACCGCGGTCGGCGTGGTGTCAGCCGTGGTCATGACCGTGCTCAACTACGTGGGCGTGCGTCCCTCCGCGGTCTTCCAGATGATCGCCGTGCTGTTCCTGGCCGCGGTCGGTGTCGTGTTGACCCTCGGGTCGTTCGTCGGCGGCGACGCGGAGAACATGCAGCCGCTGTTCACCGGCGGCGCCGCGGGCGTGATCACGGTGCTGGCGTCGACCCCGTTCCTGTTCGTGGGCTTCGACGTGATCCCGCAGTCGGCCGAGGAGATCAACCTGCCGTTCCGGCAGATCGGGCAGCTGCTGATCGTGTCGGTGGGGCTGGCAGTGCTGTGGTATGTCGTGATCATGCTGACCGTGGGCTCGGCTGCGCCGGCCGACGTGCTCGCGCAGGCTGAGCTGGCCGCCGCCGACGGCATGGGGCGGCTGTGGGGCAGCGACGCGATGGCGACCCTGCTCGTGCTGGGCGGTATCGCCGGCATCCTCACGTCCTGGAACGGCTTCCTCATCGGCGCGAGCCGTCTGGTCTACGCGATGGGACAGACGGCGATGCTGCCGCGATGGTTCGCGAAGGTCCATCCGCGCTATCGGACCCCGAGCAACGCGCTGCTGTTCATCGGGGCGCTCTCGGTGCTCGCCCCGTTGTTCGGCGAGGCCATGCTCACCACGCTGGTGACCGCCGGCGGGCTCAGTCTGGTGATCGCGTACTTCATGGTCGCCACCAGCTTCGTGCTGCTGCGGATGCGTGAACCGGGGATGGACCGGCCGTTCCGGCTCTCGGGGGGCATGGTGATCGGGCCGTTGGCGGCGCTGCTCAGCCTGGGCCTCGCCCTGCTCTACCTGCCGCTCCCCGGTGTCCCGGCGCCGCTCGGCTCCACCGAGTGGGTCATCCTCGCCGCCTGGGCCCTGCTCGGCCTGGTGTTCTTCGCGCGGGTCCCGCACGAGGGGCCCGGACCGGACTCGCTGGCGCGGATGGAGGCCAAGGCCGCCGGGCGGTGATGCGCGACCACCTCGGCCGACGAGAGCGCTTAGCCGCCGACGGCGCGTGACCGCCAGAGCAGCCACACGAAGTACGGCGTCCCGAGCATCGCGGTGAGCAGTCCCGCGGGCAGCTGCGCCGGAGCGATGACGGTCCGGCCGATGGTGTCGGCGACGACCACCACGACGACACCGACGAGGGCCGCGATCGGCAGCACCCGTGCATGGGAGCTGCCGACAAGGGCCCGGGCGACGTGGGGGGCGACCAGGCCGACGAAGCCGATCACTCCGACGGCGGACACCGCGGTCGCGGTGAGCAGCGCGCCCGCGCTCAGCAGCGTCAGCCGCC
This sequence comes from Actinomycetota bacterium, assembly GCA_030862655.1. Next base: position 5,068 of record JALZDI010000140.1, read on the forward strand.
GCGGCAGCAGCCGCAGGCCGAGCACCTGCGGCGTGTCCTCGTCGAGGGCCAGCAGGTCCAGGTCCCGCCGGGACCGCACCAGCAGCGGGAGTACGAGCAGCAGGGCGGCGGCCACCGGCAGCATCTGCGGCAGGGTCCGGCCGTAGGTGCTCCCCGACAGCCAGGTGAGCGCCTTGACGGAGTTGTACGGGTCGGTCAGCACGACGATGACCGTGATGAGCGCGGTGGAGCCGGCGGACACCCCGATGCCGATCAGCACCAGCCGGTCCGAGCTCATGCCCCCGCGGGCGGCCAGCCCGAAGACCAGCGCGCTGGCGACCGTGGCACCGAGCGCCGCGGCCCCGGCCACCATCCAGATGCCCGCCTGCGGCGCCACCGTGATCACCCAGACCGCGGCCACTCCGGCGCCGCCGGTGACCCCGAGGATGCCAGGCTCCCCCAGCGGGTTGCGGCTCACCGACTGCACCAGGACCCCGGCCACGGACAGGGCGGCTCCCGCGAGCACACCCGCGAGCACCCGGGGGACACGGGTGTCCAGCACGAACGACACGACCGGGCCGGCGCGTCCCGTGGCCCAGTTCGCGAGGTCGCCGGTGAGCAGGAGGGTGTCGCCGAGCAGCAGCCCGCCGACCACCGCCGCGAAGACCACCGCGGTGACCACGACGC
>JALZDI010000141.1 GCA_030862655.1 Actinomycetota bacterium
CGGCTGCACCTGCGCACCAGCGGTGTGACGCTCGACGTACCGGTGCTGCACCGCTCGGCGACCGGCTGGCACCGCTTCGGTCAACCGCGCCTGGGCCGCGCCGACGTCGCCGCCGCGCCGTTCGACACCGCCACGGTCGCCGCCCTGGTCGCCCGGGAGACGCTGGCGCGCGTGGAGGGGGCGGTGCACCAGATCGACGACGTCGTGGCCCGGGTGCTGGACTCGGCCGCGCGCATCGACCGGTTCGCCGCCGCGGCACCGCGGTCGCCCGTGCCCGGTTTCCTCGCCGGGGAGCAGGCACTGCTGCACGGGCATCCGTTCCATCCCGCCGCGAAGAGCCGTGAGGGCCTGCACGAGGCCGAGGAGGGGGAGTGCTTCCCGGAGCTGGCGGGCAGCCTGCGGCTGCACTGGTACGCGGCGCGCGCCGACCTGGTCTCGCACGCCTCCGCCGGCGCGCCGGCCCCGGGGACCCTGGCCGCCCTCGCCCGTGACCTCGCCGTGCCGGCGGGGTACCTGCCCCTCCCGCTGCACCCGTGGCAGGTCCGCGCGCTGACCCGCCGTCCCTGGGTGCAGAACCTGCTCGCGGAGGGAGCGCTGCGCGACCTCGGCCCGTCCGGGCCGTCGTGGTTCCCCACCTCGTCGCTGCGCACCGTGTGGAGCCCGCAGGCGCCGTGCCAGCTGAAGCTGTCGCTGGGCCTGCGGATCACGAACTCCCGGCGCGACAACCTCCGCCACGAGCTGGAGCTGGGCGTACGGGCCAGCCGGCTGCTGGCCGCCGGCCTCGGCGACCTCCTCCGCACCCACCACGCCGGCTTCGGCATCGTCCGCGACCACGGCTGGGTCGACCTCGACGCCGGTGACGCCGGCGACGGCGCACCGAGCGGCTTCGCAACCGCGCTGCGCGACAACCCGTTCGGTGCCGACACCTCGAGCGTCTGTGTCGCCGGCCTGGTGGCCCCCGGCGCACGCGGCGGGCCCTCGATGCTGGCCGCGCTGCTGCAGCGGCAGGCCGCCGCGACCGGCGAGCCGGTCGGCCTGGCCGCCCTGTCGTGGCTGCGACGCTACCTCGACCGGGTGGTCGGACCGCTGCTGTGGCTGCGGCTCGAGCACGGGATCGCCCTGGAGGCGCACCACCAGAACACGCTGGTCGACCTCGACGACGACGGCCGGCCGGTCGGCGGGCGCTACCGCGACAGCCAGGGCTGGTACGCCGCCGCCTCCCACCACGCGGCCCTGGACCGGCTGGTCCCCGGATTCGCCGACGGCGTGCTCGCGGTGTTCGACGACGCGTTGGTCGACGACCGGCTCACCTACTACCTCGTCGTCAACAACGTGCTGGGGCTCGTCGGCGCCCTCGGCTCGCAGGGCGTGGCCGACGAGGAGATGTTGCTGGGGGCGGTACGCGAGTGGGTCACCGGGCTGGCCACCACGTATCCGCTGACCCCCGCGATCCTGGCCCGACTTCTGGACGGCCCGACGCTGCCCTGCAAGGCCAACCTGCTCACCAGCGTCGACGGCCGCGACGAGCTGACCGGCTCGGTCGAGCAGCAGTCGGTGTACGTCGACATTCCCAACCCCATCGCGCAGGTGCGGTCATGACCCCCGCGACCCCCGCCTACGACCTGGTCGGCATCGGCATCGGCCCGTTCAACCTCTCGCTGGCGGCGCTGGCCGACGACACGCCCGACGTCGACGCGCTCTTCCTCGACGAGCAGCCCGAGTTCTCCTGGCACTCCGGCATGCTGCTCGACGGCACCACGCTGCAGGTGCCGTTCCTCGCCGACCTGGTGACGCTCGTGGACCCCACCAACCGGTGGAGCTTCCTGTCCTACCTGCGCGCGCACGAACGGCTGTTCCCGTTCTACTTCTTCGAGCGGTTCGAGGTGCCGCGGCGCGAGTACGACGACTACTGCCGCTGGGTCGCCGAGTCGCTGCCCACCTGCTGCTTCGGCAGCCGCGTCGAACGCGTCGACCCCGACGGCGACCTGTTCGCGGTCACGTACGCCGACCAGACCACCGGACGCCGCACCACCGTGGCCGCCCGCAACGTCGTGCTCGGCATCGGCACCGCCCCCACCACACCGGCGGCGTTCGACGGCGTGCTCGGCAAGCGGGTGTTCCACTCCGCCGACTACCGGCACAACGCCGGCGCGCTGGAGGGCGCACGGGACGTGACCGTCGTCGGCTCCGGCCAGTCCGGCGCCGAGGTGTTCCTGGATCTGCTCAAGCAGCAGGCCGCCACCGGCACCCGGCTGCGCTGGCTGACCCGGTCGCCGGCGTTCGCGCCGATGGAGTACTCCAAGCTCGGCCTGGAGCACTTCACCCCCGACTACACCCGCTACTTCCGCGGGCTGCCACCCGGCACCCGCGACCGGCTGTTCCCGGAGCAGTGGCAGCTGTACAAGGCGATCAGCGCGGACACCATCGCCGCGATCTACGACCTGCTCTACGAACGCAGCGTCGCCGCGCCCCGGCCGCCGGTGACGCTGTCGCCCCGCACCGCCGTGCAACGCGCCGAGCCGCACGGCGAGGGGTTCCGGCTCACCTGCCGCGAGACCCTGCAGGAGCAGGAGTACGACGTGCACACCGACGCCGTCGTGCTGGCCACCGGCTACCAGCAGCGGGAGCCGGCCGTGCTGGAGCCGGTCCGCGACCTGCTGCAGACCGACAGTGGGGGCCGCCTGCAGGTGGACGGCGAGTTCCGGGCCGCCACCGCGCCCGCGCTCCGCGGGGGGCTGTACGTGCAGAACGCCGAGACCCACACCCACGGCGTGGGCACCCCGGACCTCGGACTGGGCGCCTGGCGGGCCGCCACGATCCTGAACTCGATCGCCGGACGGACCGTGCATCACCTGCCCGGCCGGACGGCGTTCACGTCCTTCGGCGTCGCATGAGCAAAACCCCGACCGCGCGACCCGGGGTCGCGGTCGCGCAGCACCGCCTGCTGCTGCTCGGCGTGCTCGCCGTGCAGCTCGTGGGCGACACCGCGCTGGCGCCGTACTTTCCCCAGCTGTTCCGTCGGCTGTTCGACCTGGAGGAGCTGGCCGCGACCGGCACCTACCTGTGGGTCTGCCGGGTCACCGGCCTGCTGGCGCTGCCGCTCTGGGCGATGGCCGCCCGCCGGGTCAGCCCGCAGCGGCTGATCGTGTGGGGGCTGTGGCTCTCCGCGGCGCTGGACCTGCTGCTGGGCCTGGCACCCACCTGGACCGCGTTCACCGTGCTGTCTGCGGCGCACGTGGCCGCGTCCGCGTCGCTGGCGCTGGCATACCCGGTGCTGGTGGCGGCCTGTGGCGGCCAGGGCATGTCCGGGGTCCGCTCCTACGTTGCGCTGTTCCACCTGACCATGCTCGGCTCGGCCGCGATCGGCGCACTGGTGGTCGCCATGCCCGAGCCGCGCCTCGGCATCAGCGCCTTCGCGGTGGTCGACGCGACACTGGCGCTGGCCGCCGGTCGGCTGTGGCGCGGCCCTGCCCGCTTCGCCGCACCGGAGCCCGGCGGAGGCGCCCGTGGCCCGTGGCGAACCGTCTGGCAGGGGGTGCTGCTGGTGGGGCTGCTGGCCGGTGCCGTCGAGCTGGGGGCAGGCGTGGTGCGCCCGTTCTTCACCGAGTACGCGCTGCACGAGGGGCTCTCGCTGTCCGCCGCCGCCGCCGTGTTCGCGGTGCCCAGCGTGGCCGCGCTGCTGGTGCTGCCGGCGGCCTCGGCCCTGCATCGGCGCCTTGGCCGGCGGCTGCTGGTCGTGGGCGCCGTGGTGGCCGCGGCTGGTCTGACCGTGCAGGTGGTCGCCTCCGACCTGGTGGTCCTCGCCCTCGGGCGGGCGGTGTTCGGCGCCGGGCTGGGGATGGGACAGGTGGCCCTGGACCTGGCCGTGTTCGCGGCCGTGGGCACCGCTGGGCCCGGCTTCATCGCGGTCGAGTGGTCCCGCACGGCTGCCCTCGTGCTGATCCCGGTGCTGGCCACCGGGGCGGCCTCCCTGTCCCTGGCCGCGCCGCTGGCCGTCGGGGCCGCGGCGTTCGCATTGACCGCCGTACTCGCCGCGCTCGGCCTGCGTCCGGCCGGACAGCAGCGGCCGACCGAGCAACCCAGCAACCCGGAGGTGGACCTTGCCCCCGACCCGATCCGCTGACGCTGCGCGGTGGCGCCGCGCCGGTGCCGCCCTCGTGGAGAAGGGGCTCGCCGAGCTGAGCTACGAGGAGCTGCTCGTGCCCCAGCCGGCCGACCCGACGCGCCGCCAGGCGGCGGCCGAGACGAGCGCGCGCTGGCGAGTCGACCTCGCCGACGGCACGTGCTACGAGTTCCGCGCCCGGCGGGGCGCCTTCGGGTCCTGGCACGTCGAGCCCGGCTCGGTGCGCCGTACCGGTAGCGACGGCACGGCGGAAGTCCCGAACGACCCCGTCCGGCTGGTCCGGGATGCGCGGGTCGAGCTCGGCCTGGACGCGCCGACCCTGGCCGAGGTGGTGCGCGAGCTGCGCGCGACCCAGGCTGCGGACGTGACCCTGGCCGAGCGGGCCTTCAGCGCCAAGGAGCTCGCCGACCTCGACCACGTCGACCTGGAGAGCCACATGACCGGGCACCCGTGCCTGCTGCTGTCCAAGGGCCGGCTCGGGTTCTCCGCCGAGGACCTGCGGCGCTACGCCCCCGAGCACGCCCCGGACCTTCGGCTGCAGTGGGCGGCGGTCCGCGGCGACCTCGGCGTCTACCACGGCGTCGAGGGACTCGACCAGGCGACTCTGCTCGCGCACGAGCTCGACGAGCCGACCCGGCGACAGTTCGGCGAGGTGTTGACGCGGGCGGTCGGCGGGGACGCCGCCGAGGGCTACCTCTGGCTGCCGGTGCACCCGTGGCAGTGGGAGCACGTGGTCGAGCCGCTGTTCGCCGCCGAGCTCGCCGACCAGCGGATCGTGCACCTGGGCGTGGGGCCGGACCGGTACCGGCCGCTGCAGAGCATTCGCACGCTGACCAACCTCGACCGGCCGGACCGGCACAACGTCAAGCTGCCGCTGATGGTCCGCAACACGCTGGTGTGGCGCGGGCTCGGCACGACCGCGACCGCGGCCAGCGCCGACGTGACCGCCTGGCTGCACCGGCTGCGCGACCGCGACCCGTACCTGCGCGACGAGGTCGGGCTCATACCCCTCGGTGAGGTGGCCGCGGTGGCCGTGGAGCACCCGGTGTACGACGCCCTCGAGGGGATCCCCTATCGCTACCACGAGCTGCTCGGCGCGGTCTGGCGCGAACCGGTCCAGCCGCTGCTCCGGCCGGGGGAGCGGGCACGCACGATGGCCTCCCTGCTGTCCGTCGATCCCGACGGCCGCGCGCTGGTCGCCGAGCTGGTGGACCGCTCCGGGCGGTCGGCCGCCGCGTGGCTGCGGGAGCTCTTCGCCGCGCTGCTGCCGGGTCTGCTGCACTACCTGTACCGCTACGGGGTCGCCTTCTGCCCGCACGGCGAGAACGTCGTGGTGCTCTACGACCGCACCGACGTGCCCCGGCGGGTCGCGGTCAAGGACTTCGCCGAGGACGTCAACCTGCTGCCGCGCGACCTGCCGGAGTACGCCGAGCTCAGCGCACGCGCCGACGCCGTGCTGCACCGCTGGCCCGCCCGCGAGCTCGCGCACTCGATCCTCAGCGCCATAGGGGCCGGCCACCTGCGGCACCTCGAGCCGATCGTGCGCGACCAGCTGGGCGTCGACGAGCCGGCCC
>JALZDI010000479.1 GCA_030862655.1 Actinomycetota bacterium
GAGCTGCTCACGGCGTACGGCGGCGGCAAGGTCGAGCCCGGCCGCACCGTGGTCGGCCAACCGCCCGTCCGGTCCGCGATCACGCTGCCCACGGGGCTGTCGGCCGCGGTGAGCGGCATGCCGATCGACGGCGACACGGCCGTGTCCGGGCTGCGCCGCGTCGGCTGCGAGGTGGCTCAGGCGGGCGACGCGCTGACGGTGACGCCGCCGACCTGGCGGCACGACCTCACCGACCCCTACGACCTGGTGGAGGAGGTCGCCCGCCTGGTGGGCTACGAGCGGGTGCCGTCGGTGCTGCCGACCGCCCCGGCCGGCCGCGGGCTCACCCCCGCACAGCGGCTGCGCCGCCGGGTCGGCTACTCCCTGGCCGGAGCCGGCTTCGTCGAGGTGCTCAGCTACCCGTTCGTCGGACCCGGGGACTGGGACGCGCTCGGGCTGGTCGAAGGCGACCCCCGCCGGCACACGCTGCGGGTCGCCAACCCGATCTCCGAGCAGGATCCGGAGCTGCGCACCACCCTGCTGCCCGGCCTGTTGCGCACGCTCGCGCGCAACACCGGCCGGGGGCTGTCCGACGCGGCGCTGTTCGAGACCGGGTCGGTGTTCCGCCCCGGCGCCACGCCGCCGTCCGCGCCGGTCCTCGGCGTCGACCGCCGGCCTGACGCCGACGAGCTGGCCGCTCTCGAGGGCGCGGTGCCCGACCAGCCGCGCCACCTGGCGCTGCTGGTCGCCGGTGACCGTGAGCCGGCCGGCTGGTGGGGGCCGGCGCGGGCCGGGTCGTGGGCCGACGCAGTCGGGGCCGTCCGTCGGCTGGGTGCGACGCTGGGCGTCGAGGTCGTGGTCTCGGCGTCGCAGCATGCCCCCTGGCACCCCGGGCGCTGCGCCGAGGTGCGGGTGGGCGACTCGGGCGGCATGCTCGTCGGCCACGCCGGGGAGCTGCATCCCAAGGTCTGCCAGGCGTACGGCGTGCCGCCGCGCACCGCCGCCGCGGAGGTCGACCTCGACCTGCTGCTGGCGGCCGCCCCCGCGATCGTGGCCGCACCGCGGTTCTCCACCTACCCGGTGGCCAAGGAGGACGTCGCGCTGGTCGTCGACGCGGGGGTCGCCTCCGCCGACGTGGAGGCCGCGCTGCGCGCGGGCGCGGGTGACCTGCTGGAGAGCATCCGGCTGTTCGACGTCTACACCGGCGACCCGGTCCCGGCCGGGAAGAAGTCGCTCGCGTTCGCGCTGCGGTTCCGGGCACCGGACCGCACCCTGACCGAGGCCGAGACCGGGGCCGCGCGCGACGCGGCCGTCGCGGTGGCCGCCGAGCGCACGGGCGCGGAGCAGCGGTCGTGACCGTGCCGGCGCCCCCGTGCCGGGTCGCGCTGGTCACCGGCGGCGGCCGCGGCCTCGGCCGTGAGCTGGCCCGGGCCCTGTCGGGTGCGGGGCTCGCGGTCGGGCTGGTGGGCCGCAACCCCGACCGGCTGAAGAAGGTCGAGGCCGAGCTCAGGGGCCCGTCGTTCTCCGTGGCCGCCGACGTGACCAAGCCGACGTTCGTCGAGCAGGCGGTGGCGGTGGTCGAGGACAAGCTCGGGCCGATCGACCTTCTGGTCAACAACGCCGGGCTGCGCGACCCCGAGCGGGTGATGCCGTGGGAGGCCGACCCGGAGCGGTGGTGGCAGGTGATGGAGGTCAACCTGCTCGGGCCGGTGCTGGTCGCGCACGAGGTGGTGCCGCGGATGCTGCGCCGTGGCGGCGGCCGGGTGCTCGAGCTCGCGTCCGGGGTGGGTCTGCGCGCCGAGCCCGGCTACTCGGCGTACTCGGTGTCCAAGACGGCGCTGCTGCGCTGGGCGGAGAACCTCGCGGCCGGCCTCGGCGAGGACAGCGGCGTGCGCGTGCTGGCCGCGAGCCCCGGTCTGGTGCGCACCGACATGACCGAGCACATGTGGGAGGGCGTCTCGGAGTCCGACTTCGGCTCCGCCGAGCCCCTCTGCTCGGTGGCGCGCCGGTTCGCCGCCGGCGAGCTGGACGCGCTGCACGGGTGGTTCGTGCACGCCGCCAAGGACGACCTGGACGCGCTGCTGGCCGCCG
>JALZDI010000142.1 GCA_030862655.1 Actinomycetota bacterium
CAGGTGCCGGGCGATCGCCGGGATCGCCTCGAAGAACTCCACCGCCTCCTCGATCGGCATGTCGAGGACCTCGGCGATGGTCTTGCCCTTGTAGTGCACCTCGAGCGTCTCGCGGTTGTAGCGGGCTCCGTGGCAGACCTCGCAGGGCACGTAGACGTCGGGCAGGAAGTTCATCTCGATCTTCAGCGTGCCGTCGCCCGAGCAGGCTTCGCAGCGGCCCCCCTTGACGTTGAACGAGAACCGCCCTGGCAGGTAGCCGCGCACCTTCGCCTCGGGGGTCTGCGCGAACAGCCGCCTGACGTGGTCGAACACGCCGGTGTAGGTCGCCGGGTTGGACCGCGGGGTGCGGCCGATCGGCGACTGGTCGACGTGGATCACCTTGTCGACGTGCTCGGCGCCGGAGATGCGCCGATGCCGGCCGGGGATGTCGCGGGCGTTGTAGATGCGCCGCGCCAGCGACTTGTAGAGGATGTCGTTGACCAGCGTGGACTTGCCCGACCCGGACACCCCGGTGACCGCGATGAACATGCCCAGCGGGAACGTGACGTCGACGTTGCGCAGGTTGTGCTCGCGCGCGCCGTGCACGGTGATCTCACGCCCCGGCGTGCGCGGTCGCCGGGTCATCGGCAGCGGGATCTGCTTGCGGCCGGCCAGGTAGGCGCCGGTGAGGGAGTCGGGATGGTCCAGCAGGTCCTGCACGCTGCCGGACACCACGATCTGGCCGCCGTGCTCGCCGGCGCCCGGGCCGATGTCGACGACCCAGTCGGAGGTGCGGATGGTGTCCTCGTCGTGCTCGACCACGATCAGCGTGTTGCCGAGGTCGCGCAGCCGCTCCAGCGTCTCCAGCAGGCGGTGGTTGTCACGCTGGTGCAGCCCGATCGACGGCTCGTCGAGGACGTAGAGCACCCCGACCAGGCCGGCGCCGATCTGGGTGGCCAGCCGGATGCGCTGCGCCTCGCCGCCCGACAGCGAGCCCGAGGGCCGGTCGAGGGTGAGGTAGTGCAGGCCCACGTCGAGCAGGAAGCTGAGCCGCTCGTTGATCTCCTTGAGCACCCGTTCGGCGATCTGCCGCTCCCGCGGGCTGAGGTCGAGGTCGTTGAGGAACGCCGACGCGTCGGCGATCGGCAGCGCGCACAGCTCGGCGATGCTCTTGCCGCCGAGCGTGACCGCCAGCGAGACCGGCTTGAGCCGGGCGCCGTCGCACTCGGCGCACGGCACCTCGCGCATGAACCCCTCGAACCGCTCCCGGCTGGTGTCGGTCTCGGCCTCACGGTGCCGGCGCTCCACGTAGGGGATCACGCCCTCGAACTGGGAGTAGTAGGACCGCTCACGGCCGTAGCGGTTGCGGTAGCGGACGTGCACCTTGGTGCGGTGCCCGCGCAGCACGGCGTTGCGGGCCCGCGTGGACAGGTCCTCGAACGGGACGTCGGTATCGAAGCCCATCTCGTCGGCCAGCGCCTGGGTCAGCCGGGCGAAGTAGTCGGACACGTGCGCCGCCGACCACGGCGAGATCGCGCCCTCGTCGAGCGACTTGGACGGGTCGGGAACGACGAGCTCGGGGTCGACCTCCATCCGGGTGCCGATACCGTGGCACTCGCCGCAGGCGCCGTAGGGCGAGTTGAACGAGAACGACCGGGGCTCGAGCTCCTCGAACGAGAGGTCGTCGTACAGGCAGGCGAGGTGCTCGGAGAACACCCGCTCACGGTGCGCGTCGTGCTCGGGCAGGTCGACGAAGTCGAGGGTGACCAGCCCGCCGGACAGCCCCAGCGCGGTCTCGACCGAGTCGGTCAGCCGGCGCTTGGCGGACGCCTTGACCTGCAGCCGGTCGACCACGACCTCGATCGTGTGCTTCTGCTGCTTGTTGAGCCTCGGCGGCTCGGTGAGCATGTGCGTCTCGCCGTCGACCCGGACCCGGGAGTAGCCCTGGGTCTGCAGCTGGCGGAAGAGGTCGGCGTACTCCCCCTTGCGGCCGCGGACGAGCGGCGCCAGCACCTGGAAGCGGGAGCCGGACTCGAGCTCGAGCACCCGGTCGACGATCTGCTGCGGCGTCTGCCGCACGATCGGGCGGCCGCAGACGGGGCAGTGCGGCCGGCCGGCGCGCGCGTAGAGCAGCCGCAGGTAGTCGTAGACCTCGGTGATGGTGCCCACGGTCGAGCGCGGGTTGCGGGAGGTGGACTTCTGGTCGATCGAGACCGCGGGCGACAGTCCCTCGATGAAGTCGACGTCGGGCTTGTCCATCTGGCCGAGGAACTGCCGGGCGTAGGCGGACAGGCTCTCGACGTAGCGCCGCTGGCCCTCGGCGAAGATCGTGTCGAACGCGAGGCTCGACTTGCCCGAGCCGGACAGGCCGGTGAACACGATCAGCGCGTCGCGCGGCAGGTCGATCGAGACGTCCTTGAGGTTGTGCTCGCGCGCACCTCGCACGATCAGCTGGTCGGCCACGGATCGCCCCTCGCGCCTCTCGAACGACTTCGAACAAACGTTCGCCATCCTACCGGGTGGCCCAACCGCCGCTGGACCCGGCCGGACGACTCCTGGCTAGATTGCACCAGTGACGACCGACAGCCCGATTGGAGCCTGGCCCTGATGACCTACCACGGCAACGTGACCGTCGGCGGCACCCCCGAGGTCCGCGAGCTGACCGACCTGATCATCTCCAAGGTCGCGGTCGGGCCGATGGACAACAACACCTACCTGCTGCGCTGCCGGCACACCGACGAGCAGCTGCTCATCGACGCCGCCAACGACGCCGACACGCTGCTGCGCCTGGTCGGCGACGGCGGGCTGCGGACCGTGGTCACCACCCACCGGCACGGCGACCACTGGCAGGCGCTGGCCGAGGTCGTCTCGCACACCGGCGCCGCCACCGTGGCCGGCGAGCACGACGCCGACGAGCTGCCGGTCGACGTGAACCGCCGGGTCGCCGACGGTGAGCGGGTGCCGGTGGGGCGGTGCGAGCTGGAGGTCATCCACCTGGTGGGCCACACGCCGGGCTCGATCGCGCTGCTGTACGACGACCCCGAGGGCGGGCCGCACCTGTTCACCGGCGACTCGCTGTTCCCCGGCGGCGTCGGCAAGACGTGGTCGTCCGCCGACTTCGAGACCCTGATCGGCGACGTCGAGCAGAAGCTGTTCGACCGGCTGCCGGACGAGACCTGGGTCTATCCCGGGCACGGCAACGACACCACGCTCGGCGCCGAGCGCCCGCACCTGACCGAGTGGCGCGCCCGCGGCTGGTGACAGCCAGGGCAGCGCTCAGCCGAGCACGGGGCGGCGGGTGTGCCAGTCGGTCGCGTCCTGGTAGGCCTTCGCGGCGGCGAGCACCCGCTCGTCGGAGTGCCGCGGCCCCACGATCTGCAGCCCCACCGGCAGCCCCCCGGAGGTGAACCCGCACGGCACCGTGGCGGCCGGCTGCTGGGTCATGTTGAACGGGTAGCTGAACTGTGCCCAGCTGGTCCAGCGCTCGGTCGGCCAGCCCGGCGGGACCTCCAGGCCCGCCTCGAACGCCGGGACCGACATGGTGGGCGTGACCAGCAGGTCGTAGCGCTCGTGGAAGGCGCCCATCCGGATGCCCATCGACATCCGCTCCTGCATCGCCTGCAGGTAGTCGAGTGCGCTGAACCCGGCGCCCTGCTCGCAGATCCGCCGCAGCGCCGGCTCCAGCAGGCCCAGCTGCTCGTCGGTGTAGTTGCGCACGGTCTGCGCCGCCCCGGAGAACCACAGCACGTGGAAGGACTCGACGGGGTCGGTGAAGCCTGGGTCGACCTGCTCGACGTGCGCCCCGAGCCCGTCGAGTACGTCGACCGCCTCCTTGACGAGGGCGGCCACCTCGGGGTCGACGTCGACGTAGCCGAGGTCGGGGCTGTAGGCCACGGTGAGCCCGCGTACCCCGGGGGTCATGGACTCGACGTAGGAGACCGTGGGCGGCGGCATCGCCGACCAGTCCCGCGAGTCGAAGCCGCTGAGCACGTCGAGCATCAGCGCGGTGTCCTCGACCGTCATCGTCATCGGGCCGGCGTGCGCGAGCGTGCCGTACGGGCTCGCGGGGTAGTGCGGCACGCGGCCGTAGGTCGGCTTGATCGCGACGTTGCCGCAGAAGGAGCCGGGGATGCGCACCGACCCCCCACCGTCGGTGCCCGTCGCCAGCGGGGCCATGCCCAGCACCACCGCGGCCGCAGCGCCTCCGCTGGAGCCGCCGGCGGTGCGGGTCGGGTCCCACGGGTTGCGCGTGACACCGGTGAGCGGAGAGTCGGTGACCCCCTTCCATGCCAGCTCGGGGGTGGTCGTCTTGCCGACGAGCACCGCACCGCTCCCACGCAGCCGTGCGACCGACGGCGCGTCCTCCTCCCACGGCTGGTCGGGGTCGATGGCCTTGGAGCCGCGCAGCGTCGGCCACCCCTTGGTCAGGAAGATGTCCTTGATCGAGGTCGGCACCCCGTCGACCGGCCCCAGCGTCGACCCCTCGGCCCAGCGCCTCTCCGCCGCGCGGGCGTCGGCCAGCGCGCGCTCGGAGTCGACCAGGCAGAAGGCGTTGACCCGCGCGTCCACCCGCTCGATGCGGTCCAGCACCGCCCGCGTCGCCTCGACCGGCGAGACGTCGCGGCGCGCGTAGGCCGCCAGCAGGTCGGTCGCCGACCAGTCGGCCAGGTCGGCCCGGTCGGTCCGGTCGGAGCTCTGCCCCATGCTTGCCCCCTCAGGCGGTCGACGGCACGTATCCCAGGTCCTTGTCCACGACGTTGCGCAGGGGCTCACCCTTGCACCACCGGCCGAGGTTCTCCACGAACAACGCCGCGAGGTCGTCCCGCCACCCGATGGTGTCGGCCGACATGTGCGGCGACACCAGCACCTGCGGCATGGTCCACAACGGCGAGTCGTCCGGCAGCGGCTCGCGCTCGAACACGTCCAGCGCCGCCGACCCGATCTCGCCGGACCGCAGGGCGGCGACCAGGTCGTCCTCGACCACGAGCTCGCCCCGGCCGACGTTGATCAGCATCGCGGTCGCGGGCATCGCGGCGAGCACATCACGGTCGACCATGCCGCGCGTGTCCGGGGTCAGCGGCGCCGCCAGCACGACGTAGTCGGCGTCGGCGACCTGGGCGTGCAGCTCCTCGGCCGGCGCCACCTCGCCGAAGTCGGGGTCGGACGTGCGCCGGCTTCGCCCGACCGCGCGCACCCGTAGCCCCACGCCCGACAGCATCCGGCCCACCGCCCGGCCGATCGGGCCGACGCCGACCACCACCGCCACCCGGCGCTGCACGCTGTGCGTCTCGCGGTGCTGCCACTCCCGGCGCTGCTGGCGCTGCCAGGTGCCCAGCATGTCCTTGGCCGTCATCAGCACCAGCCCGGTGACGTACTCCGCGATCGGCGTCTCGAAGACCCCGCGGGAGTTGGTGACCAGCACGTCGCTGCCCCGGACCTCGGGCGTCAGCACGTTGTCGACGCCGGCACTGGCGGTGTGCACCCAGCGCAGCCGGTCGGCGCCGGACCACGCCCCGCTGAGCGCCGGCGTGGTGAAGTCCCAGGCCAGCAGCACCTCGGCCCCGCGCAGCGCGTCGGCCAGCTCGGGCGCCCGGGCGGTCCGCACCCGGCCGAGCGCCTCGATCGCGGGCATATCGGGAGGAAGCTGGCCGTCATGCAGCACGGTGACGGTCGGCGCGGTCATGTCCCTCCTCGGGTCGCC
>JALZDI010000480.1 GCA_030862655.1 Actinomycetota bacterium
CCACCGACCAGCCGGCCGAGCGCGCCTCGAACGCCGTCGCGGCCGCCAGCGCGGTGGAGTCCGCCCCGCCGGAGCAGGCCACCAGCACGGTCTGCCCGGGCTCGACGTCGGCCAGGGCCTCGCGCACCGCCCGCCGTACGTCCGCGACCGCGGGGTCCAGCCTGCCGCGCCTCACGCCGCGATCAACCCCGTGGTCGACGCCGTGGTCGCGTCGCTGCCCCCCATCCTCGCGCCGAGACTGCACGAGCGCCTCAGCCGTGGACGCGACGCACCCATGCGCCGGGGTCCCCGATCTCGACCTTGTCGGGCAGGGTGTTCGGCGAGGTCCAGACCCGGTTGAGCCCGTCCATGCCGACCCGGTCGACGACGCCACGCACGAAGGCGGCGCCGTCGCGGTACTGCCGCATCTTCGCGTCGAAGCCCAGCAGCCGCCGCAGCAGCTGGTCGAGGCTGCCACCGCCCTTGCGGCGCTCGTTGAACCGCTTGCGGATCGTGGCCACCGACGGGATGACCTCGGGGCCGACGCCGTCCATCACCACGTCGGCGTGCCCCTCCAGCAGCGACATCGTCGCGGTGATGCGGTCGACGATCTCGCGCTGCGCGCGGGTCTGGAAAACGTCGAGCAGCGAGACGTCCTCGTCCCCGCGGGCCAGCCGCCCGGCCTGCTCGAGCCCGTCGCGGGCCATCTGCACCAGGCGGGATGCGTCGAAGTCGGTCGCGTCGACCAGGGCCTGGATCTCGTTGTGCAGGTGGTCGCGCAGCCACGACACCGCGGTGAACTGCACCCGGTGCGTCTCCTCGTGCAGGCACACCCAGAGCCGGAAGTCGTGCGGCTCGACCTCGAGCTCGCGCTCCACGTGCACGATGTTGGGCGCGACCAGCAGCAGCCGCCCGACCGGGGTGGTCGCCAGCGCGGTGCCGGCGTCGGGGTCCGGCTTCGCCGCGGGGCCCGGCCTGCGTGATGAGGGGGCCCGGTCGCCGTACCAGAACGGGTCGAACTGGCCGAGGACCTTGCCGGAGAGGTAGCCGAGCAGGGCGCCGGCCTCGATCCCCGTCAGCCGGGAGCCGATCGCGGCCGAGGCCTGCGACGGGGTGCCGCGCTGGTCGACGATCTTGGCGATCAGCGGTCGCATGATCGTGCGGAAGCCGTCGGCGTTGGCCTGCACCCAGCCGGGCCGGTCGACCACGACGACGGGGGCGGTGGCGGCCTGCGCCCGCAGCCCGGTGAAGTCACGCACCAGCCCCTCGGAGCGCTGTGCGCCGGCACGCAGCTCGTCGACGACCGCGCGCGCCTCGGCACCGGAGACCTGGGGGCTGGGCCGGACGAACCGGTTGGCCGTCGCCACCGCGAGGTCCCAGTCGACCAGCTCGGGAGGCGGCTCGGACGAGCCGGACGCGGCGTCACTCATGTGCCAACCGTACGTGCCATCTGCGCATCTTGGTGACGCGCCGAGTTTCGCGGCAGGACGGCCACGCGTTCTGGCGCGTCAGCCGAGTCTCACGCGTCACGCAACGTCGTCAGCAGCAGCCGGCGACGTCGGCGGCCAGGGCGTCCAGCTCGGCGCGGGCGTCGAGGGTGTCGACCAGCCGCACCTTGTCCGCGACCAGGGCGAACGCCAGCGGGGTGCCGTCACGGTCGACCGTGACCCCGGCCAGCGCGTGCACCCTCGACAGGGTGCCGGTCTTCGCCCGCACCAGGCCGCGCCCGTCGTGGCCGAACACGGCGAACCGGTAGGCCAGGCTGCCGTTGAACCCGGCCACCGGCAGCCCCGAGACCACCCGGCGCAGGTCCTGGTGCCGGGGGGAGGCGGCCACCTGCAACGTGTCCACCAGCGCGTCGGTGGGCAGCAGGTTCCTGCGGGACAGGCCGCTGCCGTCGTAGATCCGGGCGCCCCGCAGGTCGACGCCCAGCCGCGACAGCGTGCGCTGCACCACGTCGGCGCCGTTGGCCGACGAGCCCGCGCGGCCGGAGGCCAGCGCCGCGTGCCGCAGCAGCACCTCCGCCGCCTCGTTGTCGCTCTCCTCCAGCACGTGCTGCACGATCTGCGCCAGCGGCGCGGACCGCACC
>JALZDI010000143.1 GCA_030862655.1 Actinomycetota bacterium
TGGTGCACGACCTCGGCCGGCCGGCGCGCTTCCTGAACATGCTGCGGGTGTTCAAGCCGACGTCGCCGCTGTCGGTGGGGTCGTGGCTGCTGGCGCCGTTCGGCACGCTGACCGGCGCCAGCGCGCTGTCGGCCGAGACCGGGGTCGCGCGCCCGCTTGGGCGGCTGGCGGGCGTGGCGTCCGCCGTACTCGGGCCGCCGCTGGCGACCTACACGGCCGCGCTGATCTGTGACACCGCGGTGCCGGCCTGGCACGAGGGTTACCGGGAGATGCCGTTCCTGTTCGCGGGCGGAAGCGCCTGCGCGGCCGGTGGCCTGGCGATGATGACGGTCCCGGTGGGCGAGGCGGGTCCGGCGCGCCGCATGGCCGCGGTCGGCGCCGTCGCTGACGTGGCGGCCGGCGAGCTCCTCGAGCGCCGGCTGGGTGCGCTGGCCGAGCCGTACCAGCAGGGCAGGCCGGGGCGGCTGATGCGGACGGCCCGGGCGCTGACGGTGGCCGGGGCCGCGGGAGCGCTCCTCGGTCGCCGGTCGCGGGTCCTGTCGGTCGCCGGGGGTGCTGCGCTGATGGCGGGGTCGTTGCTGACCCGGTTCGGGGTCTTCCAGGCCGGGCTCGCCTCGGCGCAGGACCCCAAGTACACGGTCGCGCCGCAACGCGAGCGGCTGGAGGCCCGCCCGGACGCCGCGCAGCCGGCTGAAGGCGCACGGTGACGAGAGGCGTCGGCGGGAGTACGTTCCAAGTGTGCACAGTCGTGCTGCACGCGCGACCTGGTTCGGAGCCTGTGCCCTCGCCATCGTCGCCCCGCTGGCCTTCGCCTGGCCCGGCCTCGCGACGGGTGACCCGGTCGCGCGGCTGGCGACGGCGACCGGCGTACTCGCGCTCTCGCTGCTGGCGATCGCGCTAGTGCTGCCCGCCAGAGTGCATGCGCTGGTGGCGTGTTTCGGCATAGAGAAGATCCTGCTCAGCCACCGCCGGATCGCGGTGTGTGCGCTGGTGCTGGTGGGTGCACACCTGGTGCTGGTGGTCCTCAGTGACCCGCGCGGTCTCAGCATCCTCGACCTGCGCAACAGCACCGATCCCGCGTGGGCGGCCACCCTCTCGACGCTCGCCCTCGCGCTGGCGGTGTTCCTCGCCGTACGCCGCCGACGGCGGCAGGTGCGCTACGAGGGCTGGCGGCTGATGCACATCTACCTGGCCGGGACGGTGTTCCTGGGCACCGCGTTGCACGTGTGGTGGCTGGACCACCTGGTCACCCTCCCGTGGTTCGGCGCGACGTTCGCACTGCTGGTGGTCGTGGTCGTCGGGCTCGCGGCGCGACGCTGGGTGTGGCTTCCGATGCGCGCACGCCGTCGCTCGTACGTGGTCGAGGAGATCCGTCCCGCGGCCGGGGACGCGATGACCGTCGTGGTGCGTGCGCACGGGCACAACGGGCTGCCGTTCCGGGCCGGCCAGTTCGCCTGGCTGAAGATCGGGTCGTCGTCGTTCGTGTTCGAGGAGCACCCCTTCACGATCTGCTCGACCGCCGAGGAGCCGCACCGCAAGGAGTTCACGATCAAGGCGCTCGGCGACTTCACCGAGCTGCTCAGAGGACTACGCCCCGGCAGGCGGGTGTACCTGGACGGTCCGTACGGCCGGTTCACGATGGAGGGGCTGGAGCACTCCGCCGGGTTCGTGCTGGTCGCCGGCGGCGTCGGCGTGACACCGATGATCAGCATGCTGCGCACGCTCGCGGACCGGCGGGACACGCGTCACCACAAGCTGATCGTGGGGGCGCGCACCGTCGACGACATCGTCATGCGCCCCGAGATCGAGGAGCTTCGTGGCCGGCTCGACCTGGAGGTGACCGAGGTCGTGGACTCGCCGCCACCGGGATGGTGCGGCGAGACCGGCCGCATCGACCACTCGTGTCTCGAGCGGCACCTGCCCAGGCACCGACGTCACTGTGACTACTTCCTGTGCGGCCCACCGCCGATGGTCGCCTCCGTCGGCCACGATCTGCGCGAGCAGGGAATCCCGGTGCGTCGCATCCACACCGAGCAGTTCGCCGCCGTGTAGCATCAGCGCGCGTGGACGACGTGCTGCAAGGTCTTGCTATCTATGTCGCCCTGCTGCTGGCTTTCCGGCTCGCGGGCAAGCGTCGCCTGGCCGATGCGTCGGTGTCCGACCTCCTTCTGTTCCTCGTCATCGGTGAGTCGATCCAGCAGGCGTTGGCCGGGCGCGACTTCGCCGTCGTGCTGCTGGCTGCCGTGGTGGTCGCACTGCTCGTGCTGAACCGTATCTCGGACTTCGTCGCCGCCCGATCAGCGCGCGAGCGCGGTGGCGGTGGCGGCCCGGTCCTGCTCGTCGACCACGGCGAGCCGCTGCACGACCGGATGGGCCAGGCCCGGGTGACGCCCGACGACGTGGTCTCGCGGGCGCGGGAGTCGCACGGGCTGGAGAGCCTCGACCAGATCGAGTACGCCGTGCTCGAGCCGTCCGGCCACATCGCGATCGTCCCCCGCAGCACGTAGCAGCACGCCGAGCCGTCGGGGGCAATCGCGCAGTCTCGGCGCGAAGGGGTGCGGCACTCGCGCAGTCTCGGCGCGCAGGAGTGCGGCACTCGCGCAGTCTCGGCGCGCAGGGGTGCGGGGCGGAGCCCGGTCACTCGTCGATGGTGGGCGTGACGACCGTGCCGGTCTGGCCGCGCAGGATCGCCTCGGCGTCCTCGAGCCGTCCGATCGCCGCGGTCGCGCCGGTGGCCTCGACGAAGCGGCACACCGCGTCGACCTTCGGCCCCATCGAGCCGGCCGGGAACTCGGTGCGGCGCAGCCGCGCCGGCGTCGAGCGGCGGATCGGCGTCGCGGCCGCCGTACCGAACGCGTGCATCACGTGCGACACGTCGGTGAGGACGAGCAGTGCGTCGGCGTGCAGCGCCTCGGCCAGCACCGCCGCGGTGAGGTCCTTGTCGACCACGGCCTCGACGCCCTCGAGCTGACCGGAGGCGTCCTGGACGACAGGAACGCCGCCGCCACCGGCGCAGACCACGATCGCGCCGCTGGCCAGCACCCGCCGGATCAGCTCGGTCTCCACGACCCGCAGCGGTTTGGGCGACCCCACCACGCGACGCCATCCCTCGCCGTCGGGCTTGACCGTCCAGCCCCGTGCGTCGGCCAGCTCGCGGGCCTGCGCCTCGTCGTACACCTCGCCGACGAACTTGGTCGGCTCGTCGAAGGCCGGGTCGTCGGCCGCGACCAGCGTCTGGTTGATGATCGCGGCCACCTCGCGGCGGGGCAGCGCGTTCTGCATCGACTGCAGCAACCAGTAGCCGATCATCCCCTGGGTCTGGGCGCCGAGGACGTCGAAGGGGTACGGCGTGGTGAGGTTCGGGTCCGAGGCGCTCTGCAACGCCAGCACGCCGACCTGTGGCCCGTTGCCGTGCGTGACGACGAGCTCGTGCTCGGCCCCCAGCGGGGCCAGGGCGGCGACGGCGGCGGAGACGTTGGCCTCCTGCACGTCGGCGTCCGGACGCTGGCCGCGGCGCAGCAGCGCGTTGCCTCCCAGTGCGACGATGATGCGCACGCGTCGCCCTCCCGTCCTCCCGGTCTTGCCCCTGCAGGTCACCGTAGGTGGTTTTGCGCACGTTTGACGCGACCCCACGAGGCTGTGAACAGGACGTGTGCAACCCGCAGGCGCCCAAGCCTCAATGCGTCCTGCCCGGGACCGGGCGGGACGGAAAGCGAGCACAGATGACGAACAGCGGCGGGGGGATGGCGCGGATCGGCCGGCGCGCAGCAGTCGTGGTGGCCCTGGGCGTGCTTCCCAGCATCGCACTGGTGGGTACGGCGGTCAGCGCGCCGACGGCATGTCGGGGCGAGGCGGTCACGATCGTGGGCACCCAAGGCGCCGACGTGATCCGCGGTACCCGCGGCGAGGACTCGATCGTCGCCCTCGGCGGCAGCGACGTGATCCGCGGCCTCGGTGCCAAGGACGAGATCTGCGCCGGGCCGGGCTCTGACCGGCTGGTCGGCGGTAACGGCAAGGACGGGCTCGACGGTGGCGGCGGCGCCGACACGCTGGCGGGCGGCGCGCGCAACGACGACCTCATCGGCGGCGCCGGCCGTGACATCCTCGCCGGCGGCGCCGGTCCCGACCAGCTGCGCGGGGGTGGAGCGGCCGACACCATGCGCGGCGGCGCCACTCGCGATGACATGTCCGGCGGACCGGGTTCCGACCACATGATGGGCATGGGCGGCAACGACACCATGAACGGTGGCATCGGCCGCGATGACCTCAACGGCGGCTCCGGTCGCGACGACTGCGTCAGCGGTGAGGTGTTGTTCCGCTGCGAGTCCGGCCTCTGATCACGACGGACACGGGCGCACCGTCGCCGCGTGCGTCAGGCCTGGTAGGTCACGAGCGAGATGCCTACGTAGTGCACGACGTACGCGGCGACGGTGAGCGAGTGGAAGACCTCGTGGAAGCCGAACCAGCGCGGTGAGGGGTCGGGTCGCTTGAGCGCGTAGACCAGGCCCCCGCAGGAGTACAGGGCGCCGCCGACGATGATCAGCGTCAGCGCCGCGGCGCCACCTGCGGCGAAGTCGTCGAGCCAGAAGACCGCGGCCCAGCCGAGCGCGATGTAGATCGGGGTGTAGAGCCAGCGGGGCGCCCACACCCACAGGGTCCGGAACGCGACACCGAGCAGCGCGCCACCCCACGCGACGCCGAGCAGCAGCCAGCGGTCGGCGCCGGACAGCAGCAGTAGCGCGAACGGTGTGTAGGTCCCCGCGATCAGCAGGAAGATGTTGGAGTGGTCCAGCCGGCGCAGCCAGACGCCGGACCGCGGGGACCAGGTGCCGCGGTGGTAGATCGCGCTGACACCGAACAGGAGCATGCCGGCCACCGTGAACACGACCGCGCCCACCCGGCCGAGGCCGGTGGGGGCGAGCACGATGAGCACCACGCCGGCGGCCGTGGCCAGCGGGAACGTGCCCGCGTGCAGCCAGCCGCGAAGGCGCGGCTTGACCCGCTCGAACTGCTCGTGGAAGGCGTGCGAGGCGGTGTCTGTTCGGGTCATGGGCTCCCTCAGGGGCGTGTGAACGACGTACGGTTCGGTAGGTTAGCGTCCGCGCTCTTTTACCTGCGCACCCCGTTTAGTGGCCTCGTCGAGGGCTACCGGAATCCGGTGCAAACCATTATCGTGCGAAGCTGTCGCCGCCGTTCCGACCGGTGGCGATCCCGAGCCCCAGACCTCGCCTCGGCGCATCCTGTCACGACCCCGAGGTGCCACCGTGTCCAGGCTCCACCGGTACGTCCCCTCCGCGAGCGACCCGCTCGCCGTCGACCGCGCTGACCGCGAGGACGAGACGCCGTCAGTCAACGACACCGAGGACACGGCTGCCCCGTTCTTCCCCACCTAAGGAAATCCGACGATGAACACAGTTCTCGGGATGCTGGATCGATGGATGAACCAGGATATCGCCCGCACGAACGCGGCTCAGGCCTGCGTGCGGCTGATGCACGACCGACGCCAGCGACACGACGTGGAGACCTGGCTGGCCGAACACCCGACCGCCGCTGCGCGCACCAGGAACCACGAGCGCAAGACCCCTGGGTCCTCGCGGGGGATGGACTCAGGAGGCCGCTGACCTCTTCCCCTTCAGCAGGTCGAGCGGTCCCGGCGCCTCGCCGTTGCGCACGGCGATGG
>JALZDI010000144.1 GCA_030862655.1 Actinomycetota bacterium
ACGCCTGCCACGACGGCTCCGCCGCCGAGCAGCACGGCCAACCCGGCCGCCATCGTGGCCAGCGCGGCGGTCGCCACCCACCGGGGGTAGGGGTGGGGCGCGTGCACGATCTCGGCCAGCTCGGCGTTGGCCGCGCTCCGGTCGACCCCGCCGTCGGCGACGCGCTGGATCAGCCGGTCGACGGCCTGGAGGCGGCTGTAGTCCAGCGACCGGGAGCGCACCTTGTGCATCGCCGTCAGGGGGTCGGCTCCGACCCAGGCCCGGTACGACACCGTGATCCGGTCGTAGGTGACGTCGACCTGGCAGCGGCGCACGCCGTACGCCTCCAGCACCCCGCGCATCGAGGACGTCACGTCCACGGCCCCGACACCACAGGCCAGCTGGACCGCCCCGATCCCCAGGGCCAGGTCCAGCACCCGCTGCACTTCCAGCCTGTCGGTGGAGGAGAGTTCCGGCGTGTCTGGTGACGGGGCGCTGATCACCGGCAGCTGCATCGTCGCCGGCGCGTCGCGCGAGGTTCTTCTCGACCGCGGCATCCCCCCTTTGTAGACCATCCCCCGGTGGCGCAGCACCCAGGACATCCGCGCACGGGGCCCCAAACGTACAAATGTTGTACTGATGAGTGGGAGGCACGGGTGCTCACCCTTCGAAGCGGCCCGGCGGCCGGCCTGGCAGTGCAGGTGGCGCTGCTGGCCGCGCTCGGGCTCACGGTCGGCCTGAGCGCCCTCGGCTGGGTCGTCGGGCTCACCAGCGGCGTCGTCCTGAACCTGGCGGTGGCCTACGGCCTCACCTGGGCCGGCGCTGCGGCGCTGACAGCCGCCGACCTCGTGACGCTCGTCCGGGCCACGCTGGCCTGCGGTGTGGCGGCGCTGGTCGCGGACGCGTTCCTGCAGCGGCCGGCGGTGACGGCGCTGGTGGCGCTCGCGACCGTGGCGCTCGTGCTGGACGCGGTCGACGGGTGGCTTGCCCGACGGACACGCACGGCGTCGCTGTTCGGCGCCAGGTTCGACGGGGAGGTCGACGCCTTCCTCATCCTGGTCCTCAGCGTGTTCGTCGCCCGCTCGGTCGGCGGCTGGGTGCTCGCCCTCGGCGCCGCCCGCTACCTGTTCGCCGCGGCCGGGTGGCTCCTGCCGTGGCTGCGTCGCGAGCTGCCGTTCCGCTACTGGCGCAAGGTGGTGACCGCGACCGTGGGCGTCGTGCTGGCGAGCGCGGCCGCCGGCGTCCTGCCCCGGTCGTGGACGTCCGCCGCTCTCGCCGTGGCACTGGTGCTGCTGGCCGAGTCGTTCGGCCGCGACGTGTGGTGGCTGTGGCGTCGTCGGCCAGGCGTGGCGGACCGGCCTGCGGAGGGCAGCCGAGGACGGCTCGCGTTCCCGGCCGCCGCGACCGACACGGTGGCGTTCCTGCTCGTCTGGTTCGCCCTCGTCGTACCGAACCAGACCGAGGTGCTGACACCCAGCACGTTCCTCCGCATCCCGATCGAGGGTCTCGTCGTCGCCGGCCTCGCCCTGGTCCTCCCGCTCTGGGGCAGACGGACCATGGCGGCCCTCGTCGGAGTGATTCTCGGCCTGGTCACCCTGGTGAAGGTCCTCGACATGGGGTTCTTCGCCGCGCTGGACAGACCCTTCAACGTGGTCACCGACCTGGAGTACTTCAGCCCCGTCCGCGTGCTCGTCAGGGACGCCGTCGGGCCGGTCGCCGGCGACGTCGTCCTGGCCGCAGCCGTCGTGGTCGCGGTCGCCGTACTCGTCTGCATACCCCTGTCGCTCGCGCGGCTGACCACACTCATCGCCCGGCATCGCAGCGGGTCCGCCCGCTCGGTCGTCGGGCTGGCGGGCGTCTGGGTCGTCTGTGCCGTGCTCGGCCTTCAGACCGCGGGAGGACAGGCGATCTCGTCGGCGAGCACCGGTCGGCTGGCGGTCGAGCAGGTGCACGCAGCGACCGCCGCCGTCCGCGACCAGCAGAGATTCGACGCGGCGGTCGGTGTCGACCCGCTCCGGCAGACCGCCGGGCGTCGTCTGCTCACCGGCCTCCGGGGCAAGGACGTGCTGGTCGCGTTCGTGGAGAGCTACGGCCGCGTCGCGGTCGCCGGTTCGTCGTCCTCGGCACGGGTCCGGGCCGTGCTCGATGCCGGCGCCCGTCGGCTGCGTGCGTCCGGGTACTCGTCGCGCAGCGCCTACCTCACCTCGCCGACGTTCGGCGGACTCAGCTGGCTGGCGCACTCCACCTTGCAGTCCGGCCTGTGGGTCTCCGACCAGGGACGCTACGACCGGCTGCTCTCGAGCAGTCGGTCGACCCTCAGCCGGCTGTTCCAGCGCGCCGGCTGGCGGACCGTCTCCGTGATGCCGTCGAACCGCGCTGCGTGGCCGGAGGGCAAGAGGTTCTACCGGTTCGACAGGATCTACGACGCTGAGGACTTCGGCTACCTCGGCCCGACCTTCGGCTTCTCCCGGATGCCCGACCAGTACGCGCTGTCGGTGTTCGCGCAGCGCGAGCTGGCGAGACGGGACCGCACACCCGTGATGGCGCAGATCGAGCTGGCCTCGAGCCACGCGCCGTGGGCGCCGGTCCCGACGATGGTCGACTGGGACCGCCTAGGCGCCGGCGCGGTCTTCGACCGGCTTCACGACCGGGCCGAGTCCGCCACCGAGCTGTGGCGCCACCCGGAGCGCATCGAGGCCGGATACTTCGGCTCGATCACCTACTCGCTGCGCGCCGTCATCTCGTTCGTGGAGACCTACGGCGACGAGGACCTCGTGCTCATCGTTGTCGGGGACCATCAACCCGCCACGGTCATCACCGGTGACGAAGCGAGCCGCGATGTCCCGGTCACCGTCATCGCGCACGACCCGGGCGTCGTCGACGGGATCTCGGGATGGGCCTGGCAGCGCGGCATGAGCCCGGGTTCCCTGGCCCCGGTGTGGCCGATGGACACGTTCCGCGACCGCTTCGTCGAAGCGTTCAGCCCCCGGCTGCCGCACTCTGCCTCGCGAGCCTTGCGGCCACGGCCATGAGAACCGACGAGCGCGCCCTTCTCGACACGACGCTGCACCGAGCCCGCCGCTCGGCGTACGCGCCTGGTGAGTTCGTCGGCCAGGAGAGCTTCATGCGCGCCGACGAGATCCTGTCGTTGGCCGTCCGGGCCGGCATCGCTCCGGGCGTCTCCGTGCTGGACCTGTGCTGCGGGGTGGCCGGGCCCGGACGGTTCATCACGTCGCAGCTGGGATGCACGTATCTGGGGGTGGACCTCAGCGCCGGTGCCGTGGACATCGCACGTGAGCGCGCCGGCGAGCTCGCCTGTCGGTTCGAGGTCTCCCAGGTCCCGCCCCTACCGCCCGGGCCCTTCGACGTCGTGCTGCTGCTGGAGACCATGCTCGCCTTCCGCGACAAGGAGACGCTGCTGCGCGAGATAAGCCTGGCGCTGTCGGCAGGCGGACGCTTCCTGTTCACGCTGGAGGAGGGCCGGCCGCTGACGGAGGCGGAGCGTGAGCGCATGCCGGACGCCGACACGGTGTGGCTCACCCCCCTGCCGGACATGCTGTCCTGCCTGGAGCGGGCCGGGCTGCGGGTCCGGTGGCGCACCGAGTGCACGCAGTCCCACCGGGCGGTCGTCGACTCGCTGATCGGGGCGTTCGTCGTCGAGGAGGCCGAGATATCCGCCCATCTCGGACGCCGCGCGTTCGACCGGCTGCTGGCTGCCCACCGGCTCTGGAGCGACTGGCTGCGGGAGGGACGGGCACGGAAGTTCGCCCTCATCGCGGAGAGGGTGGGTGGCACAGTGGTCAGCAGCCAGTAGGTGAAGCGGAGGTGCTTGCGTGGTCGCGGAGTTCAGCCCTGTCTCACGGGTGACCCATGTGGCGACGACACGCATCCCCACCGGTCACGCCGAGTTCGTGGCGCACGCCTTCCGCGACGAGCACACCGGCGACGAGCACGTCGTACTCGCACTCGGCGACCTCGACGACCTCGGCGCCGGGCCTCCGTTGGTGCGTCTGCACTCGGAGTGCCTGACCGGCGATGCGCTGGGCTCACGCCGCTGCGACTGCGGTGACCAGCTCCAGGCGGCCCAGGCGGCGATCGCGGCGGAGGGGCGTGGGGCGATCGTCTACATCCGCGGGCACGAGGGACGCGGGATCGGGCTGTCGGACAAGCTGCGGGCCTATGCGCTGCAGGACCGGGGCCTCGACACGCTCGAGGCCAACGTCGCACTCGGTCTGCCCGTCGATGCCCGCGAGTACAGCGCCGCGGTGGCCATGCTCTCGCACCTGGGTGTGTCGGCGGTGCGGCTGCTGTCCTCCAACCCGGCCAAGGAGGCCGGGCTGAGGGCGCTGGGCATGGAGGTGTCCCGCACCGGTCTGCGGGTGCCGCCGCGTCCCGACAACCTGGGCTACCTGCGGACCAAGTACGAGCGGATGGGGCACGACGCGGTGACGACCGAGGACGAGTGGTCCGAGCTCCTGGCGGGCCGCGTCCCCGTGGTCGGGGAGCTGGCTGCCCGTTACGGCCCACTCGTCGCCGCCGGGCCGCGGCTGGTCCTGGCGCAGCTCGGGCAGAGTCTCGACGGCTTCATCGCGTCCCGCACCGGCGACGCCTGCTTCGTGACCGGTGCGGCGGACCGCACGCACCTGCACCGCCTGCGGGCGGTGGTGGACGCGGTCGTGGTCGGGGTGGGCACCGTCGCCGCAGACGACTGCCGGCTCACGGTGCGCGCCGTGCCGGGCCCCAGCCCGGTCCGGGTGGTGCTCGACCCGCGTGCCCGGGTGCCCCGCGACGCCCACGTCCTCGTCGTCGACGACGCGCCAACCCTGTGGGTGGTCGCCGACGACATCGACGCCCCCACCGCACCCGCTCCGCACGTGCAGGTGCTCCGGCTTCCCCGCACCTGTGCGGAACGAGGGTTCGCACCCGCGCAGGTGCTGGCCGTCCTGGCGGCGCGTGGGCTGGGGCGTGTGCTGGTCGAAGGAGGCGGCCTGACCGTCTCGGGGTTCCTGCAGGCAGACGTCCTCGACCGGCTGCTGGTCACCACCGCCCCGCTACTGGTCGGTGACGGCGTGCCCGGTCTGCGGTTCCAGGGTCGGGACCGTCTGGCCGAGGCCCTGCGGGCGCCGTCCCGGCGTTTCCTGCTCGGCGACGACGTGTGTGTCGAGCTCGACCTGACCGGTCCCGCGACGCAGAGCACGGTCTGGCCGGTGGGCCACCAGTATGAAAAATCCGGGCAGCACTGACACGGTCGCGAGCAACCCGTAGCCGGCAGCGGTCGCGACGCCGACCGCCGGGGGCAGACCGACCATGACGGCGCCGAGCGCCCCGGCCGCCTCCCGCGGGCCCCAGCCTCCCAGGTTGAGGGGAACCGTCATGCCCGCGAGCAACGCGAACCCCAGGACAGCCAGGACCCCTGGACCCTCGGCGATCCCGATCGACGTGGCGACGACAGCGGTGAGGCCGAGCAGGGCCGCCACGGACAGCGCCGACCACGCCCACACGGCGGCACGGTCACGGGGGGCGAGGCGCCGAAGCGACGGCCACGACACGAGCCACGCGACGCACGCCAGGCCGGCGGCGAGCGCTGCGGGCGACACCGGCGGCGCCTGGGTGACCAGCACGACGGCGGCGGCCCCGAGCAGGACGGAGACGCCGGCCGCCCGCTCGGCGAGCACGCAGAT
>JALZDI010000481.1 GCA_030862655.1 Actinomycetota bacterium
AGCTCAGCCCGGCGATCACCGGCGACGCCCACAACAACGCGCGCACGGGCGCCAAGATGGGCGCGCTCGCCGCGCAGGCCACCATGTCGGTGTCCCAGGGCGCGGAGTACGTCACCATCCTGATGGGTGCCAACGACGCGTGCACCGAGACCGAGCAGCAGATGACCACGGTCTCGGCCTTCCGGACGCGGTTCACGGCCGCGATGGAGGTTCTCGCGGGTCAGACCCCGCAGCCGAGGGTGCTGGTCGCGAGCATCCCCGACCTGAGGCGGCTGTGGCAGGTCGGCAAGGACAGCTCCTCGGCCAGGTCCGCGTGGTCGGCGTACGGCATCTGCCAGTCGATGCTGGCCCGGCCGCGCTCCACCGACCAGGCCGACGTCGACCGCCGCGCCCGGGTGCGGCAGCGGGTCGTCGACTACAACGCGGCGCTGGCCGACGTGTGCGCGGCCTACGGCTTCTGCCGGTACGACGGAGGCGCGGTGTTCGGCTACCCGTTCGCGCTCGGCCAGCTGTCGGGCTGGGACTACTTCCACCCCAACACCTCGGGACAGGCCGTGCTCGCCGACGTCACCTGGGAGGCGGGCTTCTGGGCGGCGAGCGACCAGGTGGCCGCCGCGGCCGCGCGCTGACCCGCCTCAGCGCAGGCCGCAGTCCACGGCGATCACGGTCTGCATGTGTCGCCGCGCCCGTGCGTCCGGCACCATCACCAGCGGCTGCTCGGGCCCGCCGTCGAGGCTGACCCACACACGGAACGTGAACGTCTGGGTGCTGCCCCCGAGCGAGTGCGGGTCGCAGCGGCCGGCGGAGCTGACCACGACCGGGACCCGGCCACGGCCGGCCGCAGGCGCCAGCAGCACGCGGCCGGCGCCGAGCGGCTCCAGGTGGAGCAGCACGCTCCCCCGGGTCTCGGCCAGCATCACCTCGGCCGGCGAGTCGCCGCGCCGCGCCACCAGCTCACCCCGCAGGACCAGGTCGCCCGACCGGCGCACCAGCCGCCACCGCTCGAGGCTGATGTCGACCGCCTCGAGCAGCCGCTGCTCCCGGCAGTCCTGCTGCCAGATCTGCCGAAGCAGCCCGGCCCCGGCGGCGTCGAGCGCGACCCTGTCGGTGGAGCCGTCGGCCAGCCTCACCTGCACGTGTGGCCGGTCCGCGCCACCGCCGTCGCAGCGCGGGCGCGGGAGCCGCACCTGCAGGCGGTGGACGTGCCCGGGCGCGTAGCTCATGTCGGCCGGCTGCCAGCCGTCGCGACGGTAGCCCGACCACCGCAGCCGGACCCCGTCCACGGTGACGTGGTGACGCCGGGAGCTGGTCAGCTTGACGTGCGCGTTGGGTGAGGCCTGGTCCGGGCGGTCCTGCTCGAAGGTGGCCGTCCAGGCCGGCTCCTGCGCCCCCTCGGGCGCCGGCGCCACGCCGCTGCAGCCGGCGCAGAGCACCACCAGCGCCAGGAGTGCCCAGAGCACGACCTTCATGGTGGCGATCCTGCACCAGCATCACCGCGGACGCACTTTGCTTCTGCGTCCGACGTCGCCCGCCGGGACTTCGCGCCCGTGCATCACAGCTAGCTGATCGCGACAGCCAGCGCCGCGGAGAGCGGCCCGAACCCGACGGCCGTCGAGGTCCACACCGCGCCCGGGGAACCGGTCGCCGCAGCGACGTGCTGACCCGGGTGGAGCACCTCGGTGGTGCAGGCCGCCGTGTCGATGAGATAGGGCGACCGACCGAAGGCGTCGGCGAGCAGCAACAGCACTCCGGTGGAGACGACGGCGAGGACCTCCAGGCCTACCAGCCGGTCCGGGGACTCACCGCGCACCGTGACCGCGAGACAGGTCGACATGCCCACGACCACGAGCACCAGCGCCGCTATCGCCGTCATCGCTCCACCGCCGCCTCGAACCGGCCGGTGGGCACACGGTGCATGACGAGGCGGTCGGCCTCGCCGCGCCGCACGGCCACGGCGGTGACGAAGGAGCCGGGTGTCGCCGACAGCGGCAGGACGGCGTACGCCCGCACCGATGGGGCCTCTGCCTCGTGTGTGCTCGGCCAGCGCTACCTCGTCCTAAAA